>JAZGAA010000023.1:0-13398 GCA_036444215.1 Minisyncoccota bacterium | reverse complement strand
CCAAAAGAAGACCCGTCGCAGTTTTATGACTCAAATATTTAAATACAGACGTATGCCAACAAAACCAAGAATATTAGAATTTTCAATTAAAGAAAAAAAAGAAGTCGCCAGTGGCACGACCGAGGTTACTTTTAGCACCGAAGGAAATGATTTTATTTTTAATCCCGGTCAATATATTCGTCTTACAATACTAACTTTAAATCAGGATGTACCCAAAGGGAACACAAGAGATTTTACGATTAGTTCTTCTCCCGACGAGAAAGGAGTGATTAGGATAGCGTTTAGAAATTCCGACAGTGAATTTAAAAAGACACTTTTAAGCGCACCTACGGGGGCAAAAATTCAGGCTCAAGGCCCACTGGGAGTATTTACTCTTCCGGAGGATGTTAAAATTCCGGTTGTTTTTGTTGCCGGCGGAATGGGGATTACGCCTGTTTTAAGTATGATTCGTTTTGTTTCTGCCAATAAGACAAGGCATAATATTCATATTGTTTATGCGAACTCAAGTGTAGAGCGCGCGGCATATCTTGAGGAGATAAGACTAATTGTTAAAAATAATTCCAACCTACAACTTACTGAAAAGATTGGGCGAGTAGATGCTGAATTTATAAAAGATAGTGTAAAATATACCAAGGACACATTATGGTATCTTTGCGGTGTCCCAGAGATGATCTTTAAGTTATCTGTAGAAATACCTAAAATTCTTGAAATTTCAGACCATAACATACGAATAGAAGAATATGTGGGTTACGAGAAGACGGCAACTAATTACAAAATTCTTCCTCCTATGGGTCCAAAAATGATGGAAATTACCAATGAAGAAGTTACGACAGATAAAAACCTTGTAAGCTCTCTGCTTAGCGCTGTTGGTCAGGGAGCTTTGATTGCGGTTACCGATACTCAGGGCACCATTCAATATATAAATGAAAAATTTATTGAAGTCGCCAAGTATTCTAAAGAAGAATTGGTTGGACAGAATCACCGAATTTTGAAATCGGGATTCCATCCACCGGAATTTTACAAAGAATTATGGGAAACCATATCATTGGGTAAAATATGGCGGGGAGAATTAAAAAACAGAGCGAAAGATGGTTCAGTTTATTGGGTAGACACTACAATTACGCCAATATTTGATGATAATAAAAATATCAAACAATATCTGGCTGTGCGATTTTTAATTTCAGACAAAAAAGATCTGGAAGAAAGTGGAAGGGTAACTAAAAGTCTTTTGCGCGATGTTGCTTCCGAGAAAGAAAAAATGAGCACAATTTTAGAGAGTATTGGAGATGGAGTATTTGTGGTAGATAGAAACTTGAATATTATTATTTTTAATAGCGCTAGCGCTCAATTGTCTGGATTTTCAGAAAAAGAAGCGATCGGCCAGCCATATAGAAAGATTTTAAATTTTGTGTATGAGAAGGATGAAAAAATAAATGATAAATTTATTAAAGAAGTTTTTCGTACTAGGAAAATACAAATAATGAACGACAAAACAAATCTTATTAGAAAAGATGGAAGCAAAATTGCTGTTTCGGATAGCGCCGCTCCTCTTGTGGACAGTAATAACGATATTATTGGTGCGGTGGTTGTCTTTAGAGATGTAACTAAAGAGCGGGCTGTTGACAGGGCAAAAACCGAGTTTGTTTCTTTGGCTTCTCACCAATTGCGAACACCTCTTTCAGCGATAGGATGGAACATAGAGCTTCTCTTAACGGATCAAGTAGAAGGGGTTTCCCATGAACAAATAGAGTCACTTCAAGAAATACAAAAAGCTAACAAAAGAATGGTTGCCCTTGTTGATGCCTTGCTTAATACATCGCGTATTGATATGGGGACACTCATTATTGATTTAGAACCGGTAGATTTTATTGAGATAGCGAATAGCGTGCTTGAAGAACTTAAGCCTACTATAGAAACTAAACAAATTAGTATTGAAAAATCTTATGGGAATAACATTCCAAAAATAAATGCTGACCCAAAACTAAGTCGTATAATTTTACAAAACTTTTTATCCAATGCCGTGAAATATACACCAGAGAAGGGAAAGATAAACATTACTATAGAAAAGCGCGAGGGAGACCTTTATGTGGCAGTTGCTGATACAGGATATGGTATTCCCAAGAGTCAGCAGGGTAAAATATTTAGCAAACTTTTTAGAGCCGATAATGTTCAAGGAAAAGATGTTGAAGGAAATGGCCTGGGGCTTTATATTGTAAAATCAATTATTGACAGCAGTGGAGGAAAGGTTTGGTTTGAGTCCGAGGAAAACAAGGGCACAACATTTCACATCACTCTCCCATTATCGGGGATGAAGAAAAAGGAAGGGGTAAAAAGATTAATCTAAATATGGAAAATAAATCACGCTTAGAAAAAACATTTCGCTACTTAATAATAATTTTCATTATTATATTAGTTTATTTTTTAATTCCTTATTCTCCATCTCCTCTTAATTATATTAAGAGCGTACTTTTCCCATTAATCGCCATATTAGGATTAGTATTTCTTATACTGGGCGTTAAACTTACATTCATTGCCAGAAAAGAAAAAGGGAAATTGAAACTATTTTTGATGTTAACCGGAATTTCAGCAGTAGCACCTCTTCCTTTTGCAATATTACACAATCTATTCTATGGTTTAGCTATAATTTTTGAAAATTTTAAACATTTATTTGAAGCATTACATGTGGCCTCTTTTATTATAGCTATAGTTATAGCACCAATAATATTTATTGTTGGAGCAGTGGGTAGTATATTCTTTTTTAAGAAGGGCAAAATAGATAAAAAGGAAACGACTGTAAAGTGAACTCTGCGCTAAGTATTGACACAAATATTGTATATGCTATAATGCATATGTCACAGAGTATACAACAATAGTGTAGTCGAGCTTTTTTTTGTATCGCAACATATGTGTCATTAATAATTAATCATTTTATAACAATGGAGCAAGGAAAAATTGCCAGATTGACAGATCGTGGATTCGGTTTTATCGTTCGTGAGGGCGTGGAAAAGGATTTATTCTTTCATTCTAATGAACTCCAAGGTGTGGAGTTTAATGATTTAAAGGAAGGTGATCAAGTTCAGTTTGAGGTGAGCGAAAGTCCAAAAGGACCAAACGCAACCAAAGTATCACGTGTCTAAGCGTGTAAAAAAAACAGCCCCGACGTTACGTCGGGGCTGTTTTTATATTTTATCTCTGACGGAAACAATCGCGACATTTAAGTTCGCTAACTCTGTCCGGATGTGGTTCAAACGGAAGCTCAGTTATACTGGTTCCGCATTTTGAACACTTCCAGTCTCCTTGATACGTTCTTCGCTGAAATCCGCCATCGCCTCCACCTCGATTAAATCTTGGTTTTGATTGACGGAAGCAATCACGACATTGGAGTTGATCAGTTCTGTCCGGACTCGGTTCAAACGGAAGTTGGGTTATTGCCGTATCGCACTTTGAACACTTCCAATCTCCCTGATACATCTGCCGTCCGCCATCATTTTGTTGTTCTGACATTTTGCTTAATTACCTCATATTGAGGTCAATACTTAACGACCTTTCGAGACCCGAGGTAAAATAGCAAAAGCCGTTTTGATTCCCGAATCTACTTTAATAATAGGTGTATTATATACATAGCGCCTTTTACTTGTCAAGAGTTAATGAAACTGGTAAAATTATTAAAAATAAAGGTCGGTTATAATTCATAAAATATAGTATTATGACAAAAAAGATTGTAGTAATTTCTGTGGTTTTAGGCCTTATGGCGGCCGGTTCGGTTTTGGCTACACCAAGTTTCCCGGTTGCTCAATTATCAACTCCGGGCGTTCAAAAAACTCTTATCCTTCCTCCAGCAGCTGCTCATTCTCCGGTAATTTCTTTAGGTCCTGCTGTTGATCCAGGCAGCGGAAAAATTGTTGAAGGTTATGCCATTATTCATTACAAGAAGGGATACGGCAAACCACCGTGGGCAGGAGGAGGAAAAGGCAAAGGCGAAACAAAATGTTATGGTTTTCTTGCCAAAGGCGCAAAATGGAGAACTGTTGAGCAATGGATAGTCAATCCCGCTAACATCAGAGGTTTGGATGAAAATTTCATTCTCAATAATTTAACTGCTGATATTGATAAATGGGAAAATGCCGCAAGCGCAAATATTTTAGGCATTGGTTCTTCAACTTTTGATATTCTTCTTGCTGATATCGTGAGTCCTGATAATAAAAACGAAGTGTATTTTGCAGACATAGAGAGTTCTGGCGCTATTGCCGTAACTATTATCTGGGGCATTTTTGGTGGACCTCCTTCACAAAGAGAGCTGGTGGAATGGGACCAGGTTTATGATGATGTTGATTATGACTGGTCTTCAAGCGGCGAAGCAGGCAAAATGGATTTTGAAAATATCGCTACTCACGAATTAGGCCACAGCGTTGGTTTGGATGATTTGTATGACTCAAATTGTTCTGAAGAGACAATGTACGGTTATGCTGATTACGGTGAAATCAATAAACAAGACCTTAACGCAGGTGATATTATTGGCATAAGCAAGCTTTATTAAAAATATCGGCTCAATAACACTTGAGCCGATATTTTTAAGGCGGACCCACGCCCACCTTTTTTATTGGGTATGGATGAGCTGGAAAAATTAACAAAAAAATGAGATGATTATATTATGAAATTCTTTGAGGATATAAAATAAATTTATGGTAAAAAATTCATCAGAAAAAGATATTTTTGTTTTTGGGGACAGTTGTACTCAAGGATTTTGGGACAGTAAAGGGGGATGGGCTACTAGGCTCAAGCAGTATTTTGATGATTACATGGTTTCGGCCCCAAATTTTCCTCGTCATGGATTTTATTATATGGTCTATCCGCTCGGCATTACGGATGATACAACCAAAAGCATTTTAGAAAGATTTGAGTTTGAGACGGAAAAAAGAATGGTTTGGCCGACCACTGAAGAAATATTTGTTTTTGCTATAGGTAAAAATGATACGGCTTTTTTGGATATAGCTGAATCTAGAAGAAATATTCAGGAAATAATAAAACGCGCAAAGCGGTTTTCTGATAAAATTTCTTTTTTAGAGGTAGGGGCGGTTGATGAAAAAATAACCCAACCTGTTTCATGGGATGAAGAATGTTATTATGATAATTCAAAAATTAAAATTTATAATAATGCTTTAAATGAAATTGCGAAAAAAAATGGCGTTAAAGTAATTCCTTTATTTGAAGAATGGCAAAAGATTGATTATAAAAAATTACTTGCTGACGGTGTACATCCAAATAATGATGGGCACAAATATATTTTTGAGAAAGTTAAAGATTTTTTATTAAAAAACTATTTTTAAAACAAATTTTTACAGGATTTATCCGACCCAACTAAAAAGTATCCAGGGTATTAATTTTCAAAAATATATGGTATTATTAAAAATATGATTTCCAAACGTTTTATTTCTTATATCATCTATGCCTTGCTCTTGCTGGCGTTTTTTGTAGGGCCCAGCATTTTTCGGCTGCTTACTGATTGGTTTTGGTTTCAGGAAATCGGATTTCAAAATATTTTTACCACCATTCTTAGCGCTAAGATTTTTTTAGGATTGGCAGTGGGCATAGTAAGTTTTTTGATTATTTATGGCAATCTTTGGTTAGCCAAACGGATTGTTGCGTCAAAACCGCTAATTGTCCGATTAAAGAGCAGAGCGCAAGCAGGAGTTGATATGGTGAAAGAATTAGACGCGGCAAGACACGTTAATAGATTCGCCTTACCAGTTTCATTGCTCATTGGATTCTTTACCGGTTTGGCCGGAGCAAATGGATGGGAAATTGTGCTGAAGTATTTTAACGCAACGCCTTTTAACGCGCTTGATCCGATATTTGGCCGCGAAATTGCTTTTTATTTCTTTTCTCTACCGTTTATTCAGTTTTTAATCGGTCTGGGTTTTTGGATTATTATTATCTCTCTACTCAGCGCAATTGCCAGCTATACCTTGCGGAGCGCTATTGTTTTAAGAGAAGCGGCTCAAGGTCTGCCTGTTGGCCAGAGAGGCAGAAAAGTTCTAAGGTCTTTATTTATAGAAAAGCCGGCTAAGGTCCATTTATCAATTCTTATTGCTCTTTTGTTTATTTTAACGAGTTTTAAGATTTATGCCGTAAAAATTCCTTCTTTACTTTATAGTTCTGGCGGGTCGTTTACCGGCGCCAGCTTTACTGATATTCACGCTGTTTTGCCATTCTTGAAAATACTTATTTTTGTCGCGCTTGCCGCGGCTGTACTGGTGATTGTAAATATCTTTAAATCCAACAATCGCCTCATTGTCCTGGCTTTTGGTTTTTATATTATAGTTTCTGTTTTAGGCGGCTGGATATATCCAGCAATTCTGCAAAGATTTGTGGTTCTGCCCAATGAATTGGTTAAAGAAACCCCCTACCTAGAGCACAATATCGCAGCCACCCAAAAAGCTTTTGCCTTGGATAAAGTATTAGAACGCGATTTAACCGGCGAAACCACGCTTACTATGGCTGACATAAATAACAACCGCTCTACCATTAAAAACGTGCGGCTTTGGGACCGTGAGCCATTGCTTGATACTTTTGGCCAGCTTCAGGAAATTCGCACTTACTATGATTTTATCTCCATTGACAATGACCGCTACCAGTTAAACGGCGATTTTCGCCAGGTTCTGCTTTCTCCAAGAGAGCTTGATTCAGCCAGTTTGCCTCAACGCACTTTTATTAACGAACGTCTGACCTTTACTCATGGCTTTGGTCTTACTTTAAGCCCTGTTAATGAAGTAACACCAGAAGGTTTACCAGTTTTGTTTTTGAAAGATTTGCCTCCTTCTTCCAGTATAGAATCGCTTGTGGTTAACCGGCCGGAAATATATTATGGAGAGCTGGCCAGCGACTGGGTGGTGGTCAATACCAAGACCAAAGAATTTAATTATCCTTCAGGCGAGGAAAATGTTTTTGTTAATTATGAAGGAAAGGGAGGCGTAAAAATTAAATCATTTTTCCGTAAAGCCCTGTTTGCTCTGAAATTTAGGTCATCAAAAATTCTTATGTCCAACGATATCACTCCGGATTCAAGAATAATGTATTACCGCAATATTAAGGAAAGAGTCAATCGCGTTCTGCCTTTCCTGCGCCTGGACAGCGATCCTTATATGGTTGTCACTAAAGAGGGAGAACTGAAATGGATTTATGACGCTTACACCGTTTCGGATAGCTATCCCTACGCCGAACTGGTCAAAAACGTTTTTAGTTCTTTGTCAGGCCAGCGCCTTAATTACATAAGAAATTCGGTTAAGGTGGTGATTGACGCTTATGACGGGAAAATGACATTTTATATCGCGGATAAAGACGACCCAATTATTCAGACCTATGCCAAGATTTTTCAGGGTTCGTTTTTATCGTTTGATGAGATGAGTGATGATTTAAGAGCTCACATTAGATATCCGGAAGATTTATTCGCTTACCAAACCAATCTTTACGCTGTTTATCATATGGATAAGGCGCAGATTTTTTATAACAAAGAAGACCAATGGCAGATTCCATTTATTGCGAGCAGAGGACAAGCTGATTCAATGATGAGGCATATGATTATGAAATTGCCGGGAGAGAAAAAAGAAGAATTTATTTTAATGATTCCGTTTACGCCGCGCGGCAAAGACAATCTTTCAGCTTGGATGGTTGCGCGCAATGACGGAGAATTTTACGGCCAACTGGTGGTTTATCGTTTCCCAAAACAGAAGTTGGTTTTTGGGCCCAAGCAGATTAGCAACCGTATTAATCAGGACGCGGATATTTCCCGCCAGATTTCCCTTTGGGACCAAAGGGGTTCTGAAGTTATCAGGGGTAATTTATTGGTAATTCCGATTGAAGAATCGCTCATTTATGTCCAGCCGATTTATTTGCGCGCCGAAGGCGGCAGAATTCCGGAGCTTAAAAGGGTAATCGTGGCTTATGAGAACCGCATTGCCATGGAAGAGACCCTTGATTTGGCTTTGGCTAGCGTGTTTGGCGGCAGGGTCATTCAGGATAAAGAAGTAATTAAAGCCGTTCCAACCAAGCCAGTGGTTGGCGCGGATATAATCCAGCAGATTAAGAATTATTTTGACCGCGCTATGCAGGCACAACGCCAAGGCAACTGGGCTTTGTATGGCGAGGAAATAAGAAAACTTGGAGAGTTGTTGGAGAGCGCAAAGTAATCAAGTTAATAACCATTGACATTTAAAATTAAGCGATTATAATATTATTATAATGACACAAAAAGTATTAAAAGTCGGCAGTTCAGCCGCCGTCACAATTCCAAAAAAATCACTTGAAGAACTTGGTCTCAAAATCGGCGACCAGGTTAGTATTGAGATTGATACAAATAAAAAGATTGTTTCTATTAAGCCGGTAGAGAAAATTTCAAAAGAAGACGTTAAAATAGCCAGATTAACTTTAAATTTCATTAACAGATATAGGAAGGACTTAGAAGTGTTAGCTAAAAAATAATTGTGGTTTATTTAACTGAAGCACAGATTCTTTTAATTCATTCAATGGTTATTGACGAGACAGGCGGTGCTCATGGCGTGAGAGATTATCACGCCATTTTGAGTTTGGTAAACTTGCCAAAACAAAAAGCTTTTGGAAAAGAATTATATCCGACAATATTTATAAAGACAGCTGTTTACGCGAGAAATATTATTACCGCCCATCCTTTTATTGACGGAAACAAACGAGCCGGAATAACAGCCGCGTCAGTTTTTCTTGAAAATAACGGCTATAAAATTATTGCCAAAGAAGGCGAAATTGAGAAATTTGCATTAAAAATTATTGTTAAAAAGCTTAATTTGGGAACAATCGCTAAATGGTTCAAAAAGCATTCAAAGAAGATGTAAACAACCCAATTTTAAATTTACTATGATAACTGTTGACAAAATAGCTGAAATATACTATATTGTTTTTAGTTGTTTGAAAAATTGAATACAGAAAGGAGTATATAATATGATGCATATATTTATCAGAGCAAAAGACAGAAAAGAATGGATAGATATTGGTTCGGTGTCCAAATCATTTAAAGATACAAAAGAAGGAATTATTGAAGAATTAGATAAAAGAATGCAAGAAATGGCCATGGCAACAATTAAACATTACGGGATTATTAAAAATGGGAGCGAAATGGAGTATTATATTGGAGAATTACCGCCGGATAAAATAGGCGCAACATTCCATTAAAGAAAGGAGTTAATTATGGGAAAGACAGCAGCTGCAGATGTAAAAACAGAAGTATATGTTCCAAAATTCAAAAAGCCATACGAGCTTTTGCTAAATGTGTACAGCGAAGCAATGAAGTCATCAGATGATAGTTTGTTGTTGTGCGAGAGAGCTAAAGCAATATTCATGGCCTGGAACGTTTTAAGAAAGGCAGGTGTCTTGCCAGAGATATTTGTAAAAGATTTCGCTCATGACATAGACCAGGTTATGATTTCTGTTAACAAGAATTTGAAGCCAAGAGAGCTTAAAAATCACCAATCATATCTTTCTTTTGGTATTGCTAATCTCAGAAACGCTTTTTGTCGGTAAATAAGGAAGATATAAAAACAAGGGTTCAGAAATGAACCCTTTTTTTATTTTGAACTAAGGATTGAAAAATTTGCAAAATAGGGGATTGACAAGATAGCATAAAAACGTTATTTTTTAATAAAGGGTAGAAAATTAAAAACAAAATAAATGAAAGGAGATGCGTTATGATTGATTTATTGGCATTGGCATTTGTTATTATTTTTGTCATGATGATTATTATTGACGATTATGTTAGAGTTGGATGTCAATATCCGCATAAACAAGGGGTAAAGGGCTATATAAAGTATTTGAAAAATGAATTGTCGCATAAACTCAAAGGCGACAAAAGATGCGAGTTTAAAAAACTGGTTGATAGATGTAGAATATTGGAAAGTTCAAGAATAATCTACAATCCTGGGCAATGTTCCGATCCTCAACACCAGCATTAGAAATATAATCAAATCGGGTACTTCCACGCGTGGAAGTACCTGTTTTTTTATAAAACAAAATCCCGGTTTAAATCCTTGAATTAATCCTTAATATCAAGTCTTTGGTATGGAGGAGAGAAAATTCTGCGGCGTAGCGGTAAGCGTCACAAACATATGCTATAGCATATGTTTGTGACGCACCCACAAAGACAATGAAGCGAAGTATTGGCTCCTCTTTATTTTTGCATTTTTTGGTGATAATATTGAAATATTACTGAACTTGTTAAGTAATAAATTAAGTAACAAAATTATGGCCAGGCGCACGCTAAAAGAAAAAAATATCCGAAAACTGACCAGAATGGGACGAGCTGGGAGTAGTTTGGGCCTTACAATCCCCAAAGAAATAGCAACTAAACTTGGCTGGCGCGAACGGCAGAAGGTTGTTGTGTCCTGCCGAGGAAAAACAATTACAATTAAGGACTGGACTGCAAAGAAACGTAAATAAAGGACCAGGATAAAAATTTAGTATTTTACTCTTGGGAAAAAGTGTGGACAACTATAAAAAATAGCTTATTTAAAGCTATTTTTTAGCTATTGACAAGCACTAAATGTTTACATTATAATGAAAAAATGAGTAAAAATATTGTGGAAAAACAGAAAAAAGTTCTTGAGATGATATATAACAACATTGAAATATCTGGTTTCCCTCCTACTATTGCAGATTTAAAAGATGGACTTGATTTATCTTCTAATCGATCTGTGCTTAATTATTTAAAATCCCTTGAAGAAGCAGGTTACATAAAACGAGAAGAGGGGCAAGCTAAAGGAGTGGCTAGGGGAATTAAAATTTTGCCATTGGGGTTTAAAATTTTAGAAAAAGAGCAATTGGTCCCGATTTTAGGCGCAAGCTCAGCAGGCCCTTTTATAGAGTCATTAGCAGAAACTTTTGATAATTGGATGACTTTACCAAGTAAGATTCTAGAAAATGAAGAAATTAAACAGTCTCAAGATGATGTTTTTATTATTCAGGTTTACGGCAATTCCATGATAAATGTGAACATTGATGATGGCGATATGTTGTTGGTTAAAAAAACAAAAGAATTTAAATCTGGCGACATTGTAGTCGCAAGAAGCGATGACGGCACAACCGTTAAAAGGTTTGTAGCGGAAACCGATGGTAGGGCGTATCTTAAGCCAGAAAACCCTGCATATAAAAATATCCCAATTTTTGAAGAAACTATATTTGATGGAAAAGTAATTTGCAATTTAAGTGCGATGAATAAAAAATAAAAAACATGGCTAATATAAAACTCACAAGTGAAATAATAAACAAGATTTTCAGAGATTCATCAATCCAATATGGACTTAAGGAATTTGATGAAATAAAACCAGATCAAATCTTGGAAATTTTCGAAAAAGAAAAAGGTAAATTCTATATTAAATGCCTGAAAAGAGATAAAGATATTTTACTTCTTAATGAAGAAAAAAATCTTGGTAAGCCGGAAGAAATAATTCGTCAGCTTTGGATTTATAAACTTACGAAATACTACAATTATCCATTGGATAGAATTGATTTAGAAAAAGATATAAGATTTGGAGGAGAAATTCATTCTAAGGCCGCTGATATAATAATATATCAAAAAGATAAAAAGACCCCATTGATAATTATTGAAACAAAAAATCCATCCGAAAAAAAAGGTTTAGACCAATTAAAAACATATATTAACTCCGAGGGCTCGCCAATTGGCGTTTGGTCCAATGGTATTGAAAAAGCAGTTCTCTATCGTCCTTATCCTAAAGAATTTCAAACTCTTAGAGACATTCCAAGAGTTGACCAAACAATAGAGGACATCCTTGAAGAGAAACTAACTTTAAAAGATTTAAAACAAACCTACGATTTAGTAAAAATTCTTAAAATTTTAGAGGAACTGGTTTTGGCTGGCGCTGGAGTTGATTCTTTTAGCGAAATCTTCAAATTAATTTACGCTAAACTCTTTGACGAAAAAGAAGCCAGGAAGAGGAAAGATAATGAAGTGTTATTTCGTCAGTCAAAAGATCCTAAAATTACTTATGACGTGATAAATAAATTATTTCAAAGCGCTGTTAAAGAGTGGCCTGGAGTATTTTCTACACATGACAAAGTTGATCTTACACCCAATCATCTTTCAGTCTGCGTAACAGAATTTGAAAAAATTAAACTTCTTGATTCTGATTTAGAAGTGATTGACGCCGCTTTTGAGTATTTATTACCCGATGTTGCTAAAGGGAAAAGAGGCCAGTATTTTACCCCTCGGCATGTAATAGATATGGCAGTAAAAATGCTTAATCCCAAAGACGGGGAATATATTATAGATAGTGCCTGCGGATCTGGTGGTTTTCTTATCCACGCGATGCGATATATCTGGAATGGCAGTTTAAAACATGCTGATAAACAATCAAAAATTGATTTTGCGAGAAAATATATTTACGGGATTGATTTTGATGACAAGCCGGTAAAAATTGCGCGGGCAATGATGCTTATTGCGGGCGACGGCCGATCGCATATTTTAAAACTCAACTCTCTTAATCCAAAAGAGTGGCAAGGCGAGGAATCAGATAAAGAAAAAGCAAGAGCTGAATTACGGGAGCGCCTCCTTCAATTTGAGGACTACGATAAGGATAAAGACAATAAAGAAAATTTTAGATACTTTAATTTTGACGTTCTTTTGACTAATCCTCCTTTTGCTGGCGAGATTATTGAGCGTGGGCTTTTAAGAGAATATGACTTGGCGAAAAAAGATGATAATAAACTCCGCAACAAAATGGAACGACACATTCTTTTTATTGAAAGAACATTAAATTTTATCAGGCCTGGCGGAAGAATGGCGATAGTTTTGCCGCAAGGAGTTTTAAACAATACTAATATGGAGTATGTGAGAAATTATTTACTGGATAAAGCCAGGATTTTGGCTGTGGTTGGTTTAGCTGTAAATACTTTTAGACCGCATACTGGAACAAAAACTTCTGTTTTGTTTTTACAGAAATGGAATGACAAAGAAGAAATTCCAAAAGATTACCCAATTTTTATGGCTGTTTCTAAAAAGTCTGGCAAAGACAACTCTGGAGATTACGTTTATAAAAAAGACAAGCAAGGAATTATTCTATTTAGTCCGCAAGGCAAAAAATATTTAGACCACGATTTAGACGAAATCGCGGAAGAATTTATAAAATTCGCAAAAGAACAAAAGTTTAGTTTTTGGGAATAAAATGGAAATCAATTCAGAAAAATTTGCAAAAACAAAATCCGATGCTGAAATATTCTATAAGGCAATCGGCGAAGTGCATTGTCCTTATTTTAAAGAAAATATATCTTTTAATGCGAAAGGATTGGACCATATAAAATTTAAAGATTGGAATAAAACGCGTTTAATTGAAGACCAGTATATGAGGTTAAGATTTATAC
>JAZGAA010000022.1:0-25614 GCA_036444215.1 Minisyncoccota bacterium | reverse complement strand
AGAAGAATTTTTGTCTAAGTTTATTGCTTTTATTTTTCTGTTTTTTTTAATTTTATATAGCTGGATAACGGTAATCCAAAGGAAAATTACCACCGGCAAAAACAAAAGATTTGAAATAATTTCTTTTCCTGACCGTGCTGTATAAAATCCGCCAATAATCAAAATTGTTACAAAAATAGCCGAATAATAAAGTAGTATTCTCAAAATTTTAGTTTTCATATTTTATTTACTTATATTATACAACATTAATAATAAAATTCAATAATAACAACATCTAATTATTGGAGTCGGACTCCAATAATGGATTATATTAAATAATTAAACAATAAGTGAAAAATAATTGCGAAGAAAAGTCCGGCGAAAATTAAAAATTTATTTTTTAGGGCTGGTAGTAAAATTACTAAGGCAGTAATAATATGAAGCGGGGTTGTCAAAACGAGACGCTGCCAAAAAATACTAAAATCTCCGAGTTGGAAAATATTAGTTAGATAAAAAATGCTTTCTGACAAGGCGAAAATTAAACCAAAGATGATAGCTCCGGCGATTTTTTTTCTAAAAGTTGGGAGTTCTAAAACAACGAAAAATACCACCATTGCCTTGGCAATTTCTTCTATAATTTCCGAATACCCGATAATTTTAATAATCGGTATTAAAAATAAAGGCAAAACTATGGCGATAATTATTAAAGAAATAAAACGAAAAACATCGCTGGTGAATTTATCCATTAAATATATTATATCAAATTCCATAATTTTACCAAACTAAAAATCCGCTCCTCACAAGCGGATTTTTATTTATCCCACACTTAGATTTAAGTATGAGGGTTTTTAGCCAATTATATTTTACACTATTTTACTCAAATAGCGCAAGGCCTGAGCGGGAGACGGGACTTGCACCCGCGACATCTTCCTTGGCAAGGAAGCATTCTGCTACTGAATTACTCCCGCAATTTTGCTATTATAACAAAAATTATGTGCGCCCACTAGGACTCGAACCTAGAACCTTGAAGTTAAGAGCTTCCTGCTCTGCCAAATTGAGCTATGGGCGCAAAACCATCATGCGTCCTCGGAGGGATTCGAACCCCCAATAACTGCTTCGAAGGCAGACGTGATATCCGTTTCACTACGAGGACAAAATTAGTTTATTAGTTTTTAGTTTATTAGTTTTTAGTTTATAATAAATTCAATGAAAATCAATCCTTCGGCAAAACTCAGGACAGGCATTCCAAAAGAAATTCAAGATATTTCAGAAAAACTCCAAAAAGCCAAATTTCAGGCCTATCTTGTTGGTGGATGTGTGCGTGATATTTTGATGAGCCGCGAGCCGAAAGATTGGGACATTACAACCAACGCAAAACCCGAGGAAATTCAAAAATTATTTCCAGATAGTGTTTATGAAAATAAATTCGGCACCGTTGCCGTCAAAACCAAATCCAAGGATCCGCAGTTAAAAATTATTGAAATTACTACTTTTAGATTAGAGGGCAAATACACTGACAAACGGCATCCGGATGAAATTAAGTTTGCTAAGACAGTTGAGGAAGATTTAGCCAGACGCGATTTTACAATTAACGCTATCGCGGCAGAATTCACAAAAATTATTGATCCGTTTAATGGTCAAGAAAATTTAAAAAATAAAATAATCCGCACTGTTGGAGAACCAAAAAAAAGATTTAATGAAGACGCCTTACGAATGATGCGGGCAGTGCGTTTAGCAGCGGAATTAGATTTCTCTATAGAAGAAAAAACCGCTAAAGCAATTAAAAAAGAAGCCGGCTTGCTTGAAATGATTGCCAAAGAGCGAATTCGCGATGAACTGATAAAAATTATTATGAGTGAACGCGCCAAAGACGGCGTCCAAATCCTGGAAAACCTTGGTTTGTTAAAATATATAATTCCGGAACTGCGGGAAGGTATTGATATCGGCCAAAACAAACATCATATATATACAATTTGGGAGCACAATCTCAGAGCATTGGATTATGCCTCTAAAAATAATTACTCTCTTGAGGTACGAATTGCCTCTCTTTTACATGATGTTGGCAAACCAAAAACCAAAGTCGGTGATGGCCCTGATTCAACTTTTTACAACCATGAAATTGTTGGCGCTAAAATGACAGCAATAATTTTAGACCGGCTTCACTTTCCGAAAAATTTGGCGGAAAGAATAATTCACCTTGTCCGATTTCACCTTTTTTATTACAATGTCGGCGAAGTAACAGAAGCCGGAGTCCGAAGATTCTTGCGCAGAGTTGGCCCGGAGAATGTTGATGATTTTATAAAAGTTCGCCAAGCAGACCGCATCGGTTCAGGAGTGCCAAAAGCAATTCCTTATAAAATCCGCCACTTGTTGTTTATGATTGAAAAAGTAAAACAAGATCCGATTTCACCGAAAATGTTAAAAATTAACGGGCTAAAAGTAATGGAAATTACAAAAACAGAACCAGGTCCGAAAGTTGGACAAATTTTATCAATCTTACTTGACGAAGTAATTGAGGACCCGAAGAAAAATACAAAAAACGATTTAGAATTTAGGATTCAGGATTTAGGAAAATTATCGGACAGCGAACTTGAAAAATTGACCAAAGCAGCGCGCGAAAAGAAAGAAGAATTTGAATCTGGCATTGAAGAAGAAATTAAGAAAAAATTCTACGTAAAATGATTGGTTTCTTTGACTCAGGTCTTGGCGGACTAACAATCTTAAAAGAAGTAATTAAACTTCTGCCGCAATATTCTTATATCTATTTAAGCGATAACGCGCGAACTCCTTATGGCTCAAGAAATCAAGAAACAATTTATCAATTTACACTTCAAGGAGTAAAAAATTTATTTGAAAAAGGCGCTAATTTGGTAATTCTTGCCTGCAATACTTCTTCAAGTTCTGCTTTAAGAAAAATCCAACAGGAATTCCTGCTAAAACATTTTCCGAATAAAAATGTCTTGGGCATTATCATTCCTACTGCCGAAGAAATAAATAATTTCACTTCATCAAAAAAAATTGGCGTTTTAGCCACTGAAGCAACTGTTGATTCTTTGTCTTATCCAAAAGAAATCAATAAAATTAACCATGAAATCAAGGTTTTTCAGCAGGCCTGCCAACTTTTAGTGCCAATTATTGAATCCGGGAAAATTAATGGGAATGATTTAGATTTAATAATTAAAAAATACTTGAATGAACTTTTCCAAAAAAGCAGGAAAATTGATACTATTATTTTAGGGTGTACCCATTATGCGATTATTGAAGATAAAATCAAAAAACATCTGCCAAAAAATGTTAAAGTGGTTTCACAGGGACCAATTATTGCTGAAAAATTGAAAGATTATTTCGCCCGACATCCAAAAGTTGAAAAAACGCTCGCGAAAGGCGGCGAAAAAATATTTTTCACCACAGAGGATTCAGAACGAATAAAATATTTATCAAAATTATTTTACGGAGAACAAATTGAAATAAAATTAACTGAATTATTTTAAGTACGGGATGTAGTATAGTGGTAGTATATGCCCTTCGGGAGGGTAAAATCCGGGTTCGATTCCCGGCATCCCGACATGTGCGGTATTATTGGTTATTTAGGCAATAAAAAGGCTGCTCCAGTTTTAATTGACGGATTGCGGCTGCTTGAATATCGCGGTTATGATTCAGCCGGTTTAGTTACGATTGATAAAAATAAAAAAATAAAACTTATCAGAAAAGTAGGTAAGGTTGAAGAATTGGAGAAAATGCTGACAAAAAAGATTCCTGAAGGAAATTTAGGCATCGCCCATTCACGCTGGGCAACTCATGGAAAAGTCAGTCAAATTAATACTCACCCCCATTATGACTGCAAAAAAAATATTTTCTTGGTTCATAACGGCATCATTGAAAATTATCAAGAATTAAAAGAAAAGCTAATCCATGAAGGGCATAAGTTTTCTTCGGAAACCGATACTGAAGTTCTCGTTCACTTAATTGAAAAATTTTTCCAGGGAAATCTGGAAGAGGCAACGATTAAAGCCCTGAAATTCGTTAAAGGAACTTACGGTTTGGTAATTATCAGCCAAGATGACCCTGAAAAAATTGTAATTGCCAGAAATTTTTCGCCAATTTTAATCGGACTTGGGCAAAATGAATATATTGTTGCATCTGATGCCTCGGCAGTTCTAAATCATACCAAAAAAGTAATTTATTTAAATGACGGGGAAATAGCGATTATAACGCCAACTGGCGTTAATTTTACCAATCTAACAAGAGAAAAATTATTAAAGAAAACAGAAACTCTGGAATGGGATTTAAAAGAAGCTCAAAAAGCCGGTTATCCTCATTTTATGCTGAAAGAAATTTTTGAACAGCCGGAATCTCTAAAAAATTCAATAACCGGTCGGCTTATCGAAAAAGACGGGCTGGCTAAGTTGGGTGGACTGGAAAACGTCCAGGATAAATTAAGGAAAATTAAAAGATTAATTATTGTTGGCTGCGGCACTGCTTATTTAGCCGGTGTGGTGGGAAAATATATGTTGGAAGAATACGCCGGAGTACCAACCGAAGTGGAATACGCTTCTGAATTTCGTTATCGTAAACCGATTTTAGACCAAAAAACCGCCCTGCTTTGTATTTCTCAATCAGGTGAAACTGCTGATACATTAGCCGCTTTACAAGAAGCAAAAAGAAAAGGCGTTTTAACTCTGGGGATTGTTAATGTTGTTGGTTCGTCAATCGCCCGAGAAACCGATGCGGGAATTTATAATCACATTGGTCCGGAAATCGGAGTGGCCTCAACCAAGGCATTTACTTCCCAGCTTATTATTTTGGCTCTGCTTACTTTGTTTTTGGGCAGGCAAAGAAATATGTCTTTGGTTATGGGAAAACGGATTGCCAATGAGATAAAACGTATTCCGGATTTAGTTGAAGATATTTTAAAACAATCGTCAATAATAAGAAAATTAGCCAAAAAATATTACAAGTTTAATAATTTTCTATTTCTTGGTCGTAAATATAATTATCCTATTGCCTTGGAGGGAGCTTTGAAACTGAAAGAAATTTCCTATATTCATGCCGAAGGTTATGGAGCCGGCGAAATGAAGCACGGCCCTATTGCTTTAATTGATAAAAATTTTCCCACCTTTGGAATTGTTCCCTTAGACAGCGTTTATGAAAAAATGATTTCAAATTTAGAAGAAATTAAAACTAGGCAAGGACCGATTTTGACCTTAACCACCAAGGGGAATAAAGAGATAAAGAAACTAACTAATGATATAATTTATATACCCAAAACATTAGAGATGCTTACGCCTATTTTATCAGTAATATCCTTGCAGCTTTTTGCTTATTATTGCGCTGTCTTAGCTGGCCGCGACGTTGATAAACCTCGCAACTTGGCTAAAAGCGTTACTGTGGAATAATATAATAAACAATGAAAGAAACTTGTTCTTCTTGCGGAACTAATGGCCACAAACACGGACAGGAAAATTCTAAAAAGAATTTACGGTTGTTTTTATATTCAGCCATTTTAACTGTTCCGCTTTTGGTTGGAATGGTTTATGAAATTGAACCATGGATTTTTGCGGTTTTGTCTTTTGTGGTTGTTTTTGTCTTTGGCTGGCGGTTTCATAAGATGACTTGGATGTTATTGAAAAAATTCCAGGCTAATATGGATACTTTGATATCAATGGGAACTTTATCAGCTTATATTTATAGTATGTATGCTATGTATAATAGTAAACCAGTGTATTTTGAAACAGCGGCAATTATTATTACTCTAATTTTGTTAGGAAAATATTTTGAAGCCAAAAGCACAGGCAGAGCCAGTGAAGCAATGAAAAAGCTTCTAGAATTAGGAACTAAAAAAGCTCTCCTTATAACAAATAATCAAGAAAAAGAAGTTGACGTTAATGAAATCAAAATTAACGATATTTTACTGGTAAAACCGGGTGAAAAAATTCCGCTTGACGGAGAAGTTATTGAAGGATATTCAAATGTGGATGAATCAATGCTAACCGGTGAAAGTTTACCAGTAGAAAAGAAAATCAATTCAAAAGTTTTCGGCGCTACCATTAATCAAGATGGTGTTTTGAAAATTAAAGTTCTCCAAATCGGTGAAGCTACGGCCTTGGCGCAGATTATTAAAACCGTCCAGGGAGCCCAAATGAGCAAGGCGCCGATTCAAAAACTGGCTGATAAAATTTCTGGAATTTTTGTTCCAATAGTAATACTAATTGCCGTTATTACTTTTATTATTTGGTTGCTTATAGCAAAAGATGTTTCAATTGCACTTATTAGTGCAGTGGCAGTTCTAATAATCGCTTGTCCTTGCGCTTTGGGATTAGCCACCCCAACCGCCATAATGGTCGGCACCGGAAAAGGCTCCAAGAACGGAATTTTAATTAAGAACGGCGAAAGTTTTGAAAAAGCCAAAAATATTACAACCGTTGTCTTTGATAAAACTGGGACCCTAACTAAAGGAAAACCAATTGTCCAAAAAATTATTCCCAATCCCGAATATAATTTCGGTCAAGAAAAAGTATTAGAAATCGCCTCTTCTTTAGCTCAAAATTCCGAACACCCGCTTTCCCGCGCCATCTCCCAATCTTACGAAGTTCAACTTCGTAAGATTCGTAAGATTGAAAATTTTAGGGAAATTGAGGGAAAAGGACTGTCAGCCAGAATATCGCCAGAAAATACAGATATTTTACTTGGCAATAAAAAATTACTGGCTGATAATAATTTAAATTTGAATTGGATAGAGAAAATTTTAACGGATGAATCATTGGGCGTCGGCACCTGGCTTTTTGTAGCTCAGGAAAAAAATGTTATTGGCGCTATTTTAATTGCTGATGAACTGCGTAATGAATCAAAAAAGGTTGTTGAAAAAATAAGAAAGATGGGGTTGAAAACAATAATAATCACCGGGGACAATAAAAAAACCGCTGATTTTATCGCCAAAGAATTAGGCGTTGAAAAAATTCTGGCAGAAGTCCTTCCTTCGGAAAAATCAGCTGCGATAAAAAAACTTCAAAATAAAGGCGAAAAAGTGGTATTTGTCGGCGATGGCATTAATGACGCGCCTTCTTTGGTGCAGGCAGACCTGGGAATTGCCGTAGGAAGCGCAACTGATATTGCTAAAGAATCAGGTGATATAATTCTTATCCAAAATAATCTGGAAAAAGTTGTTGAAGCAATAAAACTTTCCAAAAAAACATTTAATATTATCAAGCAAAATTTATTTTGGGCGTTTTTCTATAATGCCGCGGCTATTCCTTTAGCAGCCATCGGACTTTTAAATCCGGTAATTGCCGCCGCGGCAATGTCGTTCAGCTCGGTTTCGGTGGTTTTAAATAGTTTACGAATTGGTCGTGGAAACAACTAGAAAATTTGACATTTTCAGTTTTTTATTATAATATGATAATCAAAGGACTTTAAAATAAATAACAACATAGGAGGCGTTCATGGCAACGACAAAAAAAGAAAATAAGGGTTTAGTAAAAAATGTGGCAGAAAAAGAAATATTTTTGTCTTGTGCTTATAAATGTGGTGAATTAGTATCTGTAAAAACTCGTGTGCAGGATAATGACGAAATTCAATATTATTTCAATATAAAACCTGACACATCGGTGCTTGCAACTTGCGAAAAATGCCAAAGACAAATGAAATTTAGAATTCTTAACGGTTGTTTTCTTTGGATTAAAAGTCAGAAATTAGAAACGTAAAAAAAACTTAAAATATTTTTTAAACCAAAAGGAGGAAATAGTATGTCTTTAGGAACAACTACAGGCATAAAAACAATATATATCGCACAGTTAAAAAAGTTAAAAAGATGATGGAAGAACGAGAAAGATTTTTATTGGTTTGATGATAATAATATTTGTGAAAAGGCAAAAACCTGTCCCTACGCTGATTGCCCTCATGTTAAATAATCAAGTAATGTTTCAAAAATAGCCCTAGATTTACTTCTCCGGGGCTTTTTTATTTAACGTCTAATCTGTTAAAATAACTTAACGGGCTCGTAGTTTAGTGGTAAAACAGTGCATTCGCATTGCACAGATAGGAGTTCGATTCTCCTCGAGTCCAAATGAGAATTCTCGCTATTGAAACTTCTTGTGATGAGACAGCTATCGCTCTCATAGAGGCAAAAGGTGATCTAAAAAATCCCTGCTTTAAGATTTTGAAAAATTTAGTGGCTTCGCAAATTAAAGTTCATCAGCCGTTCGGCGGGATAGTTCCAAATTTAGCAAAACGCGAACACCTCAAAAATTTACCAATTCTTTTTAATAAAATACTAAAAACTAAAAACTGTAAACTAAAAACTGATTTAATTACTGTAACCGTCGGCCCAGGCCTAGAGCCTTGTCTTTGGGTTGGAATAAATTTTGCAGAAGATTTGGCAAAAAAATGGAATAAACCGCTTATCGGCGTTAATCATCTAGAGGGACACTTGTATTCAAATCTCCTAAATCCTTCCGCCAAAGGCATATCCGCCTCAGGCGGAAAATCCAATATTCTATATCCTGCTGTAAGTCTAATTATAAGCGGAGGGCATACAATTCTGCTTTTAATGAAAAATCTAACTAGTTGGAAAAAATTAGGTGAAACAAGAGATGACGCAGTTGGTGAGGCCTTTGATAAAGTGGCGCGCATGTTAAATCTTCCCTATCCAGGCGGCCCGGAAATAGAAAAGCTCGCAAAACTCGGCAATTCAGAAATTGAATTTCCTAGGCCAATGTTAAATCAAAAAAACTATGATTTCAGTTTTTCCGGATTAAAAACTTCTGTTTTGTATTATCTTAGAGATAATAAACTAAAAACTAAAAGCTATAAACTAAAAGCTAATATCGCCGCTTCTTTTCAGGCAGCGGCTTTTGACGTTTTAATTTCAAAAACTCTTCGGCTAGCTAAAGAATTCAAAGCAAAATCAATTTTAATTTCCGGCGGAGTTGCAGTAAATAAAACTCTCCAAAAACAATTTAAAAGAGAAATTAAAAATCGTTTCCCGCTTTCCTCTTTTCACTTTCCTCCTTCCTCTTTTTGCGGCGACAACGCAGCTATGGTTGCCGCGGCAGGATATATTAATTTCTTGCAACCCGCCTGCCTCGCGTTGCCAGCCCGCATCGCTACACGAAGTGTTGCTGGCGGGCGAAGCATTGCTGGCAGGAAGAAAAAACGCCGACCCCACACTAAAAGCTCCGCTTTAGTACGTGGCAAACTTACAGCTCAATCTAATTTAAATTTGTGACATAATTAAATTATGATTTGTGATATAATTAAATTATGAGCAGAAATAAAAAAATATCTTCTGGCTTTACTATGTTAGAGATATTAATAGTAATAGGAATATTATCTGTTATCACTTCCGTTGTCGTAGTTGTTGCCAATCCAGCAGAATTATTAAGACAAGGTAGAGATACTGGTAGAATCCAGGATATTAGAAACCTGGATAAAACAATTACATTGGGAAGAATTGTCAAACCTTCTTTGAATTTAGGCACAACTACTATAATATATCTTTCCCTACCAGATACGGACACAGACACTCTTTGTGATGAATATACTGATTTGCCGAGTTTGGAAGACGGCTGGGAATACCGCTGCTTAGCGGATGAAAATAATCTTTATAATATTGACGGAACTGGATGGCTGCCGATAGATTTTTCCTCTATACTTGGTGATGTTGGTTTTAGTCACTTGCCGACTGATTCTAAAAATTCTTCTGCTGAAGGGTTATATTATACTTACTCTTTAAATTCTGTTACTAATTGGTCGTTATCAACTGTTTTAGAATCTGGAAAATATTTAGCCAAAACAGCTGCTAATGACGGAGGAAACGCCACAAGTAGTTTTGAAAGCAGTCCGGTTTCTTGGACAGCCAGCGTTCCCACTGGTCCCACTACTACCTTTACCTGGACTGGCACGGTTTCAACGAGTTGGGATAACGGTTCAAACTGGGGTCAGGGAGGAACAATTCCTGGTGCATCAGACAGTGTGGTGATTCCTAATGTTGTGAACGATCCGATTCTTGATTCTGGTACTACTATAAATGATTTGACTATTCAATCAGGCGGTATCCTTGATTTAGCAGACAATAATTTTACAGTTTCCGGCGCTTTTTCCAATGACGGAGTTTTAGAACTGTATGGTAATGAATCCGTTTCTTTAATAAATGATACTAACTCCGGTACAGTCAGATACACTGGTAGCGGCACTTATACTGACTTAGCTGCCGGAACTTCTTATTTTGCCATTCAATTTAATGGCTCCGGTAGCTGGACCTTAAGTAGCAGTATTACAGTAAACGGTGACCTTACTTTATCTTCAGGAAGTTTTAATTCTAGTTCTTATAATGTTGCCTTAAGTGGAAATTTTGATGCTTCCGGTAGCACTACCAGGAGCATTAATTTCGGTTCCGGTACCTGGACAATTTCCGGAAGTCGTTTTGACACTACCGGCTCTAATATTAGCCGAACTGATAGTACCGGCACAGTTAATTTTGATTCCAATACTACTATCAATACAGGAATAGGTGCTTTAGCTAACTTATTTAGAAATATCAATTTAGCTTATCCAGGTAAAACAATTACTTTAGAACATACCACCGGCGGAAGGATGGAATTTGGGGCTGACGGAGAAATTAGGTTAAAAGGAGGTACTATTAATGGGACAGGAGCCAGTCCCACGATTTTAGTGAATCAGCGGGCCGGCGCCGTTGTTGATATTTTTTTTGACGCAGCAACCACAATTAACTCGCCGGTCAAAATTGGCTATCATACCACTTCGAATACGGAAATTATGACTGTTCAAGGAGGCGATTTTCCTAATGTTCCGGCAGTGGAATTTCATAATTGCGGAGGAGTTAATTCTACTGTTCAATTTACCGCTGACTTAAACGTTCCTTCAGCCGTTATTCGCTTAAATCCTCAATCTGGCTATAGCGCTAGTGCCTATCTAATAGTGGATTTTAATGACAAAAATGTCACCGCTCAAAGCGTTGTCTTCAATGGCGCCTCTGATGGGACGAATCTTAAAATGGGAAATGGGACAATTGATTTAAGCGGCGGTATAAGCGTGGATCTCGACGCTGGGTCTTTTACCCTTGATTTAGAAGGGGCGAATGTTTTTGTCGGCGGCAACTGGACGATGGTTAATGGCTCCGCTACAATAACGGTTATCCCGGGCACCTCTACAGTTACCTTTGACGGCGCCGGCACTTCAACTATTTCTGGCTCAACTACCTTTAATAATCTCTCCTGCACTGCTGCGGGTAAACAACTCACTTTTACCGCTGGAACAACGCAGACCGTCTCCAGCTTACTTACCTTAACTGGCGCCAGCGGAAACCTTATCCCTCTAAGGTCATCAACAGACGGCAGTAAATGGTATATTACTGACTCAGGCACAGAAAATGTCTCTTATGTGGATGTTAAGGATTCAACAGCCACCAACTCTATCACTACTTCCAACTCTATTAATTCAGGCAATAACGCTAACTGGGTATTCCCGTAATTATTTTTAATGATTTCTTTATTTAAAAAATTTGACCCCGTTAGAAAAATTTTTTCTAACGGGGTTGATTGGCAGCTTAACGCAGCGGTTTTATTTTTGGCTGCGGCTGGCATGATAAGTTTAATAAGTACTAAGCCGGATTTATTCTGGAAACAATTGCTTTGGTATGGAATCGGCTTCTTGCTTATTTTTTTAATTATCAGATTTGACTGGCGGGCTTTTGTTAACTATCGCAACGCGATTTGGGGAATTTATTTTTTAGCTATCCTCCTTTTAGCACTTACCTATTTCTTCGCGCCAGCTGTCCGAGGCGCTAAAAGCTGGCTAACAATAGGTTCTTTTCAATTTCAAACAGCGGAATTCGCTAAACTGGCTTTGATTATTGTTTTGGCAAGCTTCTTTAGTCGAAGACACATCAGTATTGCCAGAGTTTCTAATCTGTTAGTTTCCTTTATTTATTTAGTGATTCCAGCCGGTTTAATCGTCCTTCAGCCGGATTTCGGCTCTGCCTTGGTTCTATTTTTTGTCTGGTTCGGCTTCCTTTTAATTTCCGGTATTCGCTGGCGTCATTTGATAATCGCTATAATTATTTTTTCAATTTTAGGAACAGTAATGTGGCAAAGCGTTTTAAAAGATTATCAAAAAGAAAGAGTTATTGGAGTATTCTTTTCAGAACGTGATGTTTTAGGAATTAACTACAGCGTTATTCAATCAAAAATCGCCATTGGTTCAGCCGGATTTTTTGGCAAAGGATTTGCTCAAGGAACTCAAACTCAGTTAGGGTTTTTGCCGGAAGCCCAAACAGATTTTATTTTTGCTGCTTTTATTGAAGAATGGGGTATTTTTGGCGGAATGCTAATAATAGCTGCTTTTGTATTTCTAATCCTAAAAATAATTAAAATCGGTCTAGAAACTGATAATAATTTTAATAGATTTATATGTTTAGGAACCGTTGTTCTTTTTGGCGTTCAGTTTATTTTGAATGTTGGGTCTAATTTAGGTCTAACTCCGGTTATTGGTATTACTTTTCCTTTTTTAAGTTATGGCGGGTCCAGTGTTTTGATTAATTTGATTTTAATTGGGATAATACAATCTATCGCTATAAGACGATAAAAATTCCAAATAACAAATTCCAAATTACAAATAATATCCAATGACCAAAATTTCAATGACCAAAACCCGTCGTGTTTAGAATTTCGGTAATTGGAATTTAGAATTTATTTGTAATTTGGTGCTTGGAATTTGGAATTTAACCATTTATGCGCTTATCTACTATTTCCATAATCTCTTCCTGTATCATTATTGGCATAATAGCCGCTATTTTTATCTACCAACTCCAGCCGCCTGCCCGCATTGCTACGCAAAGCGTTGCAGGCGGGCCTTCCCAATCAACTAATCAACTAATAAACCAGCAAACTAAAGTAATTCTTGATATACCTCAGAAATTAAGTTTTGCCGAAATAACTGAAAAACTTAGCCAATCCGGTTTAATTCGGTCAAAAAAGGTCTTTAAAATTTACAGTTTAATCACCGGTCGAGCTCATCGCTTTAAACCCGGTAAATATTTTTTCCCGCCAGCTGGCGAAGCCGGACTTTCAACGCCGGAATTAACCAAAATTTTGGTTGCCGGCCCAGCAGAAATTCCAATAATAATTTATCCGGGAATGACCTTGAAAGAAATTGACGAACGATTGACAAATTCAGGAATTATTCAAAAAAATGAATTGATAAATTTTAATCGTGATAAATTTGATAATTTAAAGACCCGATACTCTTTTCTTGAGGGGGCAAAATCTTTAGAAGGATTTCTTCTGCCTGATACTTATTATTTTTTTCCGGTTACTGAACCTGACTTGACAATCCAAAAGATTTTGGGTAACTTTAAATTAAAGGCCTTGCCTTTTTTTGACAATAATGCTAATATCTTAAAAACCCTGATTTTGGCATCGCTTTTGGAAAAAGAAATTCCGGACAATAACGAAAGGCAAGTAGCAGCTGGAATTTTAGAAAAAAGGTTGTCTGTTGGAATGGCTCTCCAAGTTGACGCCACAATAGTTTATATAAAATGCGAAGGCCGATTTTCAAACTGCCCTACTCTTTTAAAAGAAGATTATAAAATAGATTCTCCTTACAACACTTATCTTGAGCCAGGTTTACCGCCTACCCCCATTAGCAACCCATCTTTAGAAGCAATTAAATCAGCAATAGAACCAATAAAAACGGATTACTGGTACTATCTTTCTGACCCTGAAACCAAAAGAACGATTTTTAGCAAAACATTGGAGGAACACAATAAAAATAAGGTTAAATATTTAAATAAGTAAATAAGTAAAATTGTTTCATAAAACGCATCACTAAATTATCCACCATTAAATAAAGCGTTACAATAAAACGCTAATTTTTGTGGTTTTTTGTATGTCAAACTTACCAACAAAAATTTTTTCCTCTCATCCTAAAACATTTATTGAGCAACCCCATTTAGCCGAAACTCAAGTCACTTCCTGGAACTGGTTTGTTAAAAAGGGGTTTAAAGAACTTTTTAAGGAAATTTCTCCGATTAAAGACCATTCTGGCAAGGAATTGGAACTTTACTTTATTGATTACTACTTTGACGAACCGAAATATGATGAAGAAACTGCCCGGTTTAAGGACTTAACTTTTGAAGCCCCTTTAAGAGCTAAAATTAAACTAATAAATCATCGAACTAAAGAAACCAAAGAACAAGAAATTTATTTGGGCGACTTTCCGATGATGACCAAACGAGGCACTTTTATTATCAACGGCGTTGAAAGAGTAATAGTTTCCCAGCTTATTCGTTCTTCCGGGGTTTATTTTACAGCCGAAGTTTCCCGGGGTAAAAAACTTTTTGGCGCTAAAGTAATTCCCAACCGTGGAGCTTGGCTGGAATTTGAAACTGATTCTGATGGATCCATTGGCGTAAAAATTGACCGGCATCGTAAGGCGCCAATAACCGATCTTTTAAGAATTTTTTCAAATTCAAAGGGTAAAAAAATATTAGACGATAATAAAGAAATATTAAAAACTTTTAATGATGTTGATACCGGCCCTATTAAATTTATTGAAGCCACTCTCAAAAAAGACTCTGCAAAGGATATTTCTTCTTCTTATATTGAAATTTATAAACGACTTCGGCCCGGAGATTTAGCTACTCCGGAAAATGCCAAAAGCTTAATTGATGCAATGTTTCAACGCTCGGATCGTTATGACCTCTCTGAAGTGGGCCGTTTCAAAGTTAATCAACGCTTAGATATTAAAAACAAAGACAAGCGCCTGCTTGACGTTGAAGATTTAATTTTAATCATTAAAGAAATTATTAAATTAAACAATGAGCCCTCAGCTGAACCGGACGATATTGACCACTTAGGGAATCGTCGTGTCCGCGCCGTAGGTGAGTTGCTTCAAAACCGACTTCACGTCGGCTTTGCCCGATTGCGACGAATTATTCAAGACCGGATGTCCACCTTAGATATTGAAACTTTGATTCCTACTCAACTGATTAATGCCCGGCCCTTAATAGGAGTGATAAAAGAATTTTTTGCCTCTTCCCAGCTTTCTCAATTTATGGACCAAATCAATCCCTTGGCGGAACTTGAACACAAACGCCGACTTTCTTCTATGGGTCCTGGCGGCTTAACCAGAGAAAGAGCTAAATTTGAAGTCCGCGACGTTCATAGTTCTCACTATGGAAGGATTTGCCCTATTGAAACACCTGAAGGTCCAAATATTGGACTAATCAACCATTTAGCTAATTTTGCCCGGCTTAATGAGTTGGGATTCTTAGAAACCCCTTATGCGAAAGTAAAGAAAGGTAAGATTACTTCAGAAACTATCTGGCTTAATGCTTTGGATGAGAAAAAATACAGAATCGCTCAAGGCAGCACAAGAATTAATAAACAAGGAAAAATTAAAGAAGAAACAGTTGAAGCAAGAATTGGAGGCGAGCCGGGAATTTGTTCAAAAAATGAAGTTGAACTTATTGATGTTGCGCCTCATCAATTAATTAGCGTAGCCACCTCTTTAATTCCTTTTCTTAAACACGATGATGCTAACCGGGCTTTAATGGGTTCTAACATGCAGCGTCAAGCCGTGCCCTTAGTTAGACCACAGGCGCCGTATGTGGGAACCGGCGCCGAAGAACGAACGGCTTTAGATTCAGGACGATTGGTAATTAGTAAAACTGAAGGCGAAGTTATGGAAGTTGATGCTAATCATATCAGCGTTAAATCCGGAAAAGAAATTAAACGCTACCCAATTCATAAATTTAGAAGATCCAATCATTACACCTGTATTTCTCAAAAACCGCTGGTTAAAAAAGGCGATAAAGTTAAAAAAGGTGACGTTTTGTCTGACGGGCCTTCAACTGAGAATGGTGTTTTGGCTTTAGGACAAAATCTTTTAGTGGCTTTTATTTCTTGGGAAGGGGCTAATTTTGAAGACGCCATTATTCTTTCCGAACGGGTTGTTAAAAATGATATCTTTACTTCTATTCATATTGAAGATTTTTACTGTGATGTCAGAGATACTAAATTAGGTCCGGAAACTACCACGCCTGATATTCCTAACGTCTCCGAAGAAAAACTTAGAAATCTTGACGAAGAAGGGATTATAAGAATCGGCGCCGAGGTAAAAGCTGGTGACATTCTGGTTGGTAAAATTTCTCCCAAAGGTGAAGTTGAATTAACTTCTGAAGAAAAACTGCTGCGCTCAATTTTTGGAGAAAAAGCCCGAGACGTCAAAGATGCTTCACTTACCCTGCCTCATGGTAAATCCGGTTGGGTAGTGGGAATAAAGATTTTTTCCCGCGACCGCGGTGACAAGCTTGACCCTGGAGTAATTAAAAGAATTCAAATTGAAGTAGCGGAAATACGAAAAGTCAGAGCTGGCGACA
Organism: Minisyncoccota bacterium; assembly: GCA_036444215.1. Taxonomy (GTDB): domain Bacteria; phylum Patescibacteriota; class Minisyncoccia; order UBA6257; family UBA9933; genus CAJVXI01. The sequence continues at coordinate 9,239 of JAZGAA010000022.1, read as the reverse complement.
AATTGGCCGGCCGCCATGGCAACAAAGGAGTAATTTCTCAAATTCGGCCGACTGAAGACATGCCGTATCTTGAAGATGGAACTCCGATTGACATTATCCTTAACCCGTTAGGGGTGGCTTCCCGAATGAATTTAGGACAAATTTTAGAAACTCATTTAGGATTAGCCAGCCATAAATTGGGCTATCGAACTATTTCTCCGTCTCTTAGCGGCGCTACTGAAGAAGATATTAAAACTGAACTTAAAAAAGCCGGCTTTCCGGAAACCGGTAAGTTAACTCTTTATGACGGTAGGACCGGCGAACCTTTTTCTCAACCCATCACTATTGGCTATGTGTACATGATGAAACTGGACCATTTGGTTGAAGATAAAATTCATATGCGGTCTATTGGTCCATATTCCCTGATTACCCAGCAGCCCTTGGGAGGTAAAGCTCAATTCGGGGGCCAGCGTTTTGGCGAAATGGAAGTCTGGGCTCTTGAAGGACACGGGGCCAGTTATACCCTTCAAGAAATGATTACTATAAAATCAGACGACGTTATTGGCAGGTCAGCAACTTTCGAATCAATAATCAGAGGAGAAGAAATTAAAGGACCCAGCACCCCTTCGGCTTTTAATGTTTTGGTAAGCGAATTAAAAGCACTGGGGCTTAATGTAGAGATAATAGAGAAAGAGAAAAAATAAATAGTATGAACTTTGACGCTATAAAACTTAAAATTGCTTCGCCGGAAGAAATTGAGAAATGGTCTTACGGCGAAATCATTAAGCCGGAAACCATAAATTACCGCACTCAACGACCGGAAAAAGACGGGCTTTTTTCCGAACGAATTTTCGGTCCGACAAAAGATTACGAATGCTATTGCGGTAAATATCGCCGAATTCGCTACAAAGGAATCACCTGTGATAAATGCGGAGTTGAAGTTACCCGCTCTTTAGTGCGAAGGGAACGAATGGGTCATATTAAACTGGCTGCTCCGGTATCCCATATCTGGTTTTTGCGCACTGTTCCTTCAAAAATCGGGCTTCTTCTTGACGTACCGCTGCAAAAACTGGAAAAAGTAATCTATTATGCCGCCTATATAGTTACGGAAGTCAACGAAGAAAACAGAAAAAAAATCTTAGAAGAATTAAGTAAAGAACTCAAATCGCGGAAAAAGGAGGTGCGAAAAATAGCATCAAAGAATGGGTTAAAAGAATTAGAAGAAGCAGCTCTCCAAACCAAAGAAACGCTAACTTCTTTAAAGTTAGGCAAGATTCTTAGCGAGACCGAATATCACAGTTTAGCCCGGCGTTTTGCCAATGTTTTTGAAGCTAATTCCGGCGCTGAAGCAATCCGAAAAATTTTAGAAAAAATTAATTTAAAAAAATCATCTTCTCATGTCGAGTCGGAATTAAAAGAAATCAAAGACGCCGGACGAAAACGCCGATTACTTTATCGACTTAAATTACTCCGTTCTTTTATAAAAAATAACATTCGTCCGGAATGGATGATTTTAACGGTTCTGCCGGTTCTCCCGCCAGACCTCCGGCCAATGGTGGCTTTAGAAGGCGGACGTTATGCCACCTCTGATTTAAACGATCTTTATCGCCGGGTAATTAACAGAAATAACCGGCTTAAGAAACTTCTGGACTTAAAAGCTCCGGAAGTAATTATTACCAATGAAAAAAGAATGCTTCAGGAAGCGGTTGACTCCCTTATTGACAATGCCGCCCGGCTCGGCACTCAGCAGCAGCTCTCCAGTCAGCGCCGGCCCTTAAAATCATTATCCGATATCCTTAAAGGCAAACAAGGTAGATTCAGACAAAATCTTTTAGGTAAAAGAGTTGACTATTCCGGCCGTTCAGTAATTGTGGTAGGTCCTAAACTTAAACTAAACGAATGCGGCTTACCTAAAAAGATGGCTCTTGAACTTTTTAAACCATTCGTTATAAATAAAATCATTGAACGAGAAATGGCGCATAATATCCGAAATGCCAATCGGTTAATTGAACAGGCCTCTCCGGAAATCTGGGAAATACTTGAAGAAGTAATTGCCGACCGCCTAGTGCTTCTTAACAGGGCACCTACTCTTCACCGTTTGGGGATTCAAGCGTTTAAACCGATTTTAATTGAAGACTTAGCAATCAGAATACCGCCGATGGTTTGTCAGGCCTATAATGCCGACTTTGACGGCGACCAAATGGCGGTTTATCTGCCTTTAAGTAAAGAAGCTCAAAATGAAGCAAAAACACGAATGTCTTCACATCTTAATATATTAAAACCATCAACCGGAGACCCGATAACCGTCCCCACTCAAGACATTGTTTTGGGCTGTTATTATTTAACCAAAATAAAACAAAACGCCAAAGGCAACGGGAAAATCTATAGCTCTTTAGAAGAAGTAATCTTGGCTTATAACCTTGGTCATCTTGAAATAAATGCTCTGATTAAAATTCCTAATCCCTGCCTCGCCGGCAGGCAGGCAAAACCCAGCACCAGAAAAGAATTAATTGAAACTACTTGCGGCCGCTTAATTTTTAACAGCATATTGCCCGAAGACTTTGATTTTATTAACGAAGTTCTTGATGAAAAATCTCTTCGGAAAATTGTTGCTAATTTAGTGGATAAATATGAAGATGGGTCTATCTGGAAAATTTTAGACAAAATTAAGGATATTGGATTTGAATACGCAACACTTTCCGGAACCACTTGGGGGATGAATGATTTAGTAACTCCGCCGGGAAAAGAAAAAATTCTTGAAGATGCCGAGAAAGAAATGATTTTGATTAAGAGTCAATACGAACAAGGTCTTCTTACTGAATCCGAACGTCGAGCGCGAGCCATTAGTATTTGGGATAAGGCTGGCGAAGAAATTGCAAAAATCGTTCCATCTGCCGCTGATCCGAATGGTTCAGTTTATACAATCGTTGATTCCAAGGCTCGCGGCTCCTGGCTACCAATAGTCCAAATGACCGGAATGAAAGGATTGGTTCAAAGCCCAAAAGGAGAAACTATTGAATTGCCGATTAAATCTTCTTATAAGGAAGGATTGGGTGTTTTGGAATTCTTTATTAATACTCACGGGGCCAGAAAAGGATTAATTGATACAGCTCTTAAAACCGCTCAAGCCGGTTATCTTACCAGAAGATTAGTTGACGTATCACAGGACTTAATCATTAAAGAAACCGATTGCCGAACCACGGAGGGAATTAAAATTAATCGCTCTGACCAAAATGACTTTGGTCGTCCGTTTAGTCATCGACTTTTTGGCCGCGCTTCTTTAGAAGATGTAAAAATAGGTAATAAAATAATTGTTAAAACCGGAAAGATAATTAACAGAGTAGAAGCTAAAGCTATTGAAAAATCCAGAATTGAAACCGTAAAAGTAAGATCACCGATTGCTTGTAAAACTTTATACGGAATTTGCTCTCGCTGTTACGGATTGGATTTAGGAAAGAATAAGCCGATTGAAATTGGAGAAGCGGTAGGAGTAGTAGCTGCCCAATCAATTGGCGAACCAGGAACACAGTTAACCCTTAGAACTTTTCATGCAGGTGGAATTGCCGGAATAGATATCACTCACGGTCTGCCTCGAGTAGAAGAGCTTTTTGAAGCAAGAACGCCAAAGGGTAAAGCGATTTTAGCCGAAGCTGACGGAAAAATAACAGATATTGAAGAAAAAAATGGGCTAAAAATCATCAAACTAAAAATAGATGAAAAGGCGGCAAAAACGAAAAAGAAGCCGAAAATTGTTGAATATTCAGTGCCGCGAACAACAAGTATTTTTGTAAAATCCAATCAGCGCGTAGAAAAAGGAACTCAGCTTTGCGAAGGCAGTATTGATCCTAAAGAACTTTTTGAATTTAGAAACCGATACGAAGTTGAATGCTACATTATCAACGAGGTTCAAAAAATATACGCGTCTGAAGGAACTCCCATAAATGAAAAACATATTGAAATAATTATCAAGCAGATGTTTTCACGCGTAATGATAAAAGACGCGGGCGACACTAATTTTGTTATGGGCGAAATAATAGAAAAATCAAAACTATTGGAAGCAAATCAAGAAGTCAAAAAGAAAGGCAACGAACCAGCTAATGTAAAACAGCTTTTAATGGGAATCACCAAAGTGGCGCTTTCAACTGAAAGTTTCCTTTCGGCTGCCTCATTCCAGGAAACCGTCCGAGTTTTAGTAACAGCGGCCAGTGAGGGCAGGACCGACTACTTACAGGGACTTAAAGAAAACGTTATTATCGGCCAGTTAATACCAGCGGGAACAGGATATAAGAAGAAAGTGACTAATGACTAACAACCAACGACTAAAATATTTTGACATTTAGATTTAATTGACTAAAATATACTTTATGGAAGAAAAAGATGTAAAAAACTACGAAATTGGCTTTTTAGTAAAGGACGAAAATGATGCCAATGAAATCATTAAAATTGTCAGCGACTATAAAGCAAATATAATTAATGAAAGTCAAGTTAAAAGATTTCTCCTGGCTTATCCGATAAAAAAAGAAACATCGGCATGTTTTGGGTATATTTCTTTTTCAATGCCTCCTTCAGATATAATAAAAGTAAACGACGCATTAAAAATTAATTCTAAAATTTTAAGATTTTTAATTACTATTCCTGTAATTACTGGAGCTGCAACACCGTATCCAAGCAGACCAACTAAAAGAATTACCCCGGTTAAACCAATGATTCCAATGCAACCGATTAAAAAGGCTGAACCAATTCAAAACTTAAGCAATGAAGCATTGGAGAAAAAATTAGAAGAGATACTGAAGTAAACTAATTATCACTAATCTATAACGAATTTTCACCAATCACTAATTCAGCTATTATTATTCGTGATTAGTGTAAATTAGCTATAAATTCGTGGAAATTCGTATTCTAATATGAATCTAAATAAAGTACTAATTCTTGGTCGTCTAACAGCAGATCCCCAATTACGAACTACTCAAACTGGTCAGCAGGTGGCAAATTTCAGTATAGCCACCAACCGTGTTTGGACTGATAAAAACGGCGCCCGGCAAGAAGAAGTTGAATATCATAATGTAGTTCTTTGGGGACGACAAGCAGAAATCGCCAGCCAATTTTTAACCAAAGGTAGTTTAGCTTTAATTGAAGGACGATTAAGAACAAGAACTTGGCAAGGTAAAGATGGGCAAAATCGGAAAACTACCGAGATAATCGGAGAACGCCTTCAGCTTGGTCCCCGTTCCGCTCAACCCGACGCTCAAAAACCGCCATCTGCCGAGAACGCAAGCATCCAAAAAGAAGAATTGCCGGCGATTGACATTGACGAAGAAGAGATAAAGCCGGAGGATATTCCTTTTTGAGGAATTTCTCTAAATTTTCAAGTCCTGAGCTTGTCGAAGGACGCAAAAAATTTAGATAGAAAACCTCAACCCGCCTAAATTTTGCGAAGCAAAACTTTGGCGGGCGGGGTGTCGACTTCGTCTCCTAATGTGCTAAATGTAAAATCTTTGACAAAAATTTGGCGGGTGCTCAAATTTATGATAAAATTGGCATGCAATGTTTTTTCTGTTCCCAAAACTTAAAAGAGGTTGACTACAAAGAAACCGAATTGCTTAAGCGGTTTATTTCTGGCCAAGCAAAAATTATTGACCCAAAGCACACCGGAACCTGCGCCAAACATCAACGAATGCTATCACGTGCAATAAAAAGAGCTAGAATAATGGGATTATTGCCGTTTGTAAAAAGATGAATTTTGACCTTATTATTTTCCAATTTATTAATGGCTTAGCCGGCAAATTCAAAATATTTGACTTATTTGGAATATTTTTAGCCAATTATCTTGGCTATTTTTTAATTTTCTTGGCTGTTCTATTAATTATTACGAGAAAAAATTGGCAGCAAAGATTCTATTTTTTCTCTTTAACGACTCTTTCAATAATTTTGGCCAGAGGAATTATTACTGAAATAATAAGATTTTTTTATTCCCGACCCCGGCCATTTTCAATTTTACAAATTCAGCCATTAATAGAACTCGGTCCTGGCGGTTCTTTTCCATCCGGACATATGACATTTTATTTTGCCCTGGCTTTTGCGGTTTTCTTTATTCATAAACGTTGGGGTTGGCGGCTTATGGGAGCGACTTTTATAATTGGCTTGGCCAGAATTTTTACGGGAATCCATTGGCCTTTGGATATTATCGCCGGAGCAGTAATCGGCATTATTAGTGTTTTATTGATTAAAAAATTATTGCCGTCTCCAAAAGTTAAACCCCGCCTATTCTAAGATTTAAAATCTTTAGAAATAAAGCGGGGTTTTTTAGATTCCTGCGTTTATTTGGAGGCTGACACGACATTTTTCTCTCCTTTCTTCTTTTTTCTTTGCCATTTTCTTAGAAGTTCAAAGAAGTCTTGTTCTACGTCCTCTATGGGAAAGTTTTTGTTGCCACGATGGCTACGAAGACTTTCTAATCTTTTTTTAACCTCCCCATCTAATTCTTTAGGAAACCCATGGAGACGGAGTACCTCTATGGTTTCTTCCATAGTTGGACCTCTTATTCCTCCAAAGCTTCCCACGCGGAATCTTACAAGAACAGATCTCATTTTTTCTGTCATTTTTCTCACCACCTTTCTTTTATAAAGCTTCTACCTAAAAGATAGCAAGTCAGCAAAAATTGTCAATCCAGCCGTTTATTTTGTGTGCCGGGGGAGGGATTCGAACCCTCAAGAGCTTACGCTCATATCATTTTGAGTGATACGCGGTTACCAGGTTTCGCCACCCCGGCATAAAATTTCATTGATAATACCATGAAAAACCTATATAGTAAATGGCTTTATCTAAAATTTCGACCATTAATTTGTTGAAGAGGAAGAAATTTTAGGAATAAAACATTTACCGAGCACTCAGTATTATTTTATTAATTTCTGTGGCAATAACCGATTATACAGAATTAAAATGTAATTAAAAATATCTACACTGAGTGCTCGGTGCTCGTTATTTTAAATAAATTTCTTGCGCTTATGCTTAGAAATTTATAAAATAACGGCATGGCCAAAGTAATCGCAATTAGCAACCAAAAAGGAGGCACCGGAAAAACAACTACTGCCGTAAATCTCTCAACTTATTTAGCGGTGTTAGGCAAAAAAGTCCTGCTTATTGATTTTGACCCGCAAGCCAATGCCAGCTCCGGCTTGGGTTATCCGCCTTCGCCCGCCATAGCGGGCTTCGGCGGACAAAGCAGTATTTATCACGGTATTTTGGGTTATTCCACTATTGATAATTTAATTAAAAACACGACAATTTTTAATCACCATCTAATTCCGGCCAACCAACACTTAGCCGGCGCTTTGGTGGAATTGGTTAATTTATCAGAACGCGAATATTTTTTGCGGAGATTTATTAACCGAATCCGTCATCAATACGATTATATTTTTATTGATTTGCCGCCTAGCTTGAATCTCCTAACAATCAACGGTTTAGTAGCGGCTGACGAAGTTTTAATTCCGATTCAATGCGAATATTACAGCTTAGAAGGATTGGGTCAGCTTTTAGAAACAATAAATCTTATCAACAAAAATTTAGGCCAGCGAATAGAAGTTGCCGGAGGCCTTTTAACAATGTATGATAAAAGAGAAAAGCTTTCTAATGAAGTTGCTAAAAACGTCCGGCGCCATTTTCCGAATTATGTATATGAGGCCGAAATCCCCCGCTGTATTGCTTTAGCCGAAGCCCCAAGTTTTGGAAAACCGATTATTCTTCATGAACCAAATTCTTCAGGCGCCAAAGCTTATGAGAGATTAGCAAGGGAAATAATAAATAAAGAATTATGCTTGGAAAAGGACTTGAATCATTAATACCGAAGAAAGACAACAACCAAGAACTAGGGACTAGTAAACAGGAACTAGGAAATGGAGAAAATTTTTTTTCTCCGAAACCCGAGTCGTCAACAACCCAACCCCAGGAAGCAGCCGGTTCCGGTAGAAAGCCATCAGACGCCGACGCCATCTTTTATATTGAAGTTGAAAAAATCACTCCTAATCCGCATCAGCCGCGCCGGGATTTTAACGAAGAATCCCTTAAGGAGTTGGCCGCTTCAATACGGGAATTCGGTATTCTTCAGCCAATTATAGTTTCAAAAATAGAAAAAGAAGTGGAAACCGGCACTCGGGTTGAATACCAATTAATTGCCGGCGAACGCCGCTTTTTAGCCGCCAAAATGCTCGGTTTGGAGCAGGTACCAGCAATTATTAAAAATATTTCCCAAAAATCTGAGCAATTGGAAATGGCGGTAATTGAAAACCTCCAGCGAACCGACTTAAATCCTATTGAAACTGCCCGGGCTTATGCTAAACTCCAAGATGAATTTGGTTTAACTCAGCGGGAAATTGCCACCCGACTTGGCAAAAGCCGGGAAATAATTGCCAATACCCTGCGATTACTAAACTTACCATCAGAAATCCAGGATGCTTTAACTCAAAATAAAATCAATGAAAGCCAAGCGCGACTGCTTTTGTCTGTTTCCGAGCCATCAGAGCAAAAAAATCTTTTTGATAATCTATTGGCTAACAATCTAAGCGTCCGTGAATTGCGCGCTCGCATCCGCAAACCCCAATCAACTAATCAACCAATTAACCAATTAACCAATGTTCCTGACGCGGAAATTCAATATCTCCAAGAACAACTTACTGAGCTTTTAAACGCCCAAGTAAAAATACAAAAAGCCGGCCAAGGCGGAAAAGTAGTGATTACCTTTTATTCGCCGGAGGAAATTAGAGGAATCATCGACAAGTTGACTAGTTAAACTAGTAAACTAGTTAACTAATTTGTAGTTTATCTCCTTAACTCCTCCTATTCCTTTTAATTTAAGAATTAATTTTTCAATTTTTTCCTTGTTGTCTATCTCGCAGCGAATTTTAACAAGCGGAAATCGGCCGCGCTTTTTTTCTTCAAAATTAGCAGTGGTCTTAGTAATGTTAACGTGGACCCGGGAGAAAACCGCGGAGATATCTTTAAGTAAGCCAACTCTGTCCTCAACTATAATTTTAAATTCGGTTTGACTCGGTTCCTTTCTTATTAAACTTGACGGCTTGCCTTTTATTGCTAAACGAATTCTTCTTTTGGCAATAGATGTTTTCACAAAACCAAGCCATGATTCAGATGGTTTTTTATTTTTCTGGGTTAAAATCTCTACAACATCTCCTGAGCGAAGCTTATAATCTAATGTAACTATCTTGTCATTTGCTTTTGCGCCAATGCATTGATCGCCTATTTCAGAA
>JAZGAA010000021.1:0-10242 GCA_036444215.1 Minisyncoccota bacterium | reverse complement strand
GTTGTTTATTTTTTAAAGACTTTGAGCCAAAAATAGTGTAATACTATATAATATTGTACGAAATCGAGAATTAGCCTTTGGAAAAAGTAGTAAAAATAAACAGCTCAACGCGTTGTAATGAAATCCCTGTTTTAATCCTTGAATTAATTCAGGGATTTATTCAAGGATTTTTATTAAAATATAACAAATGAAATACATTCTTAGAGACAAATATCTTCGGGTTGTTTTTGGATTAAGTTTTTTGATTTTAATTCTGATTTCTTGCATTGCGTACATAAAGCTCGGCGAAAACACAGCGCCGCTGATTCTTCATTTTGATATTTATAAAGGCATTGATTTCTTGGGTGGAAGAGCCGAAGCTTTTGGTATTTTAGTTTCAGCTTTTGCAATGATTTTAATAAATCTGCTTTTAGCAAATTCTTTTTATAATCGCGAGAGGTTTTTATCGTATATTTTCGGGTTTGTCAGCTTGGGACTGGTAATCTTGATTTTAATCGGGGTATCGGTTATTATCAGTGTAAACTAAATACACAATGCGAAACTATAAACTATATTATGCGAATTATGCGAAAATATTTAGTTCGCAAGATTCGCATAGTTGATTCATTAATTTCGCATTATAATTTATGAAGTTTGCAATTATTCAAACTGGAGGCAAGCAATACAAAGTAGCTTCCGGTGAAAAAATCAAAATTGAGAAATTAGTTGGCGATAAAGACGCTAAATTTATTTTTGATAAAGTTTTATTGATGGCTGACGGTGATAACGTAAAGATAGGCACGCCTTATGTTGAGGGCGCCAAAATGGAAGCAAAAATCGTAGAACAAGGGAGAGATAAAAAGAAAATAGTTTTTCGCTATCATTCAAAAACAAGGTATATGAAGAAAAAAGGCCACAGACAGCATTTTACAGAAGTTGAAGCTTTAAGTTTTTAGGTTTTTAAGTCTTTAAGTTTATTATATTCTTCGCTCAAGCGCTTGTCCGAGAGTTTCTTCATCAGCAAATTCAATTTCACCACCCGTTGGGATGCCGCGTCCTAAACGGGTTATTTTTTTGGCAGAATCTTTAAGTTCTTTGGTAATTATCATTGCGTTGAGGTCGCCGTAGGTTGTTGGATTAGTAGCAATAATAATTTCATCGGATAAACCATTTAATTCCTTTTTAATTATATTCTTTAAGTGATTCAGCCGCAATTTTTGAACGCTTTCCAAATTTCCGCTTTTTGTTAATTCGCCTAAAAGTAAATACCTGCCTTTGAATTTTTTAGTTCGCTCGATAGAAATTAAATCCGTTTCTTTTTCAAGAATCATAAAGATATTTTTTTCGCGGTTTTTATCTCTACAAATATCGCAAAGATTGTCTTTATTTGAATGCACAAAAAAACATTGAGAGCAGAGTTTTAAATATTTTAAATCAGAAATAACTTTTGCTGTTTCTTCAATCTGGTTTTTACCCTTGCTAATTAAATAAAAAGCCAAGCGAGTGGCTTGACGAAGACCAATGGAAGGAAGTTTGGAGAATATTGCGATGAAGTTTTTGATTGGTTCCGGTAACATAATCAGAATAAGTAACTAGGAATCAGGAACTAGTAACTAGGGAATGTTAAGAAGAAAAAGTGAGGCCCTATTTACTGTTTACTAGTTCCTAGTTCCTCCAAATTAATGTATTTTATCTATACTCTTAAAACTAACTTTCTCAGGGTCAAATTTTAACTGGACAGTTGCGAGTGGTCCGTTGCGGTGTTTGGCAATAATAATTTCTACGGTATTCTCTTCTTCTGGCGAAGGATCAATTTTATCACGGTCTTTTCGGTAAATAAACATTACTACATCGGAATCTTGTTCTAACGCGCCGGTCTCACGAAGGTCTGAAAGTCGCGGGATTTTTCCTTCTCTTTGTTCAATTCCTCGGGAGAACTGGGAAACTGCCAATACCGGGATGTTAAGTTCCCGGGCTAAGGCCTTTAATCCGTGGCTGATTTCGGTAAATTGCTGAACCATATTTTCTGAAGCAGTCCGTGGTTGAATCAATTGGATATAATCAACAATTAAAAGCCCCAAGCCCTGCTCGGCTTGCAAACGGCGCGCCATTGAACGCATTTGAATAATATTAGGCGAAGGAGTGTCATCAATAAAAATCGGGATTTTTGAAAGACGGTCTAAGGCCTCTTGAATCATTTCAAAATCAAGTTCTTCAGTAAGCCGACCGGTTCTTAATTTCCAAAGCGCTACCTGGGCTTCAGCGGAAATTAACCGGTCAATTACTTGTTCGCGTGACATTTCCAAAGAAAAGACACCTACCGGCACATTGGCTTTGGCAGCGGCCTGACGGGCAATATCCAAAACAAAAGTGGTTTTACCAAGCGATGGCCGGGCTCCTAAAACTATTAAATCAGAACGTTGAAGTCCGGAAAGATAATGGTCAATCTCATCAAATCCGGTAGTGATGCCCCGCAGCCCCTTTTCTCCCTGATGGAGCTTTTCAATTCTTTCATAAGCTTCTTTAAGCTCGTCTTTTACCGGCACGAAATTCTGAACCCGGGATTTCTGGGCAATGGCAAAAATCTGTTTTTCAATTTTATCAAGAAGCTCTTCGGTATTTTCTGAGCTATTAAAAACTTGTTCAGTAATTTCCGCAGAGGTATGAATAAGGTCGCGAAGAACCCGTTTGTTTTTAATAGTTTCTGCGTAATGCTGGACATGTGAAGCAGTAGGAACAGAATTGATTAAGTCAGTAAGATAACCAGAGCCGCCAATTTCAGATAATTGTTTTTTTTCTTTTAGCCGACTGGTAACACTTAGGATATCAATCGGTTCGCTTTTATTAAAAAGGTCTAAAATTACTTCAAAAATCTGACTATGGACTGGTTTATAAAAATCATTAGACGTAATTAAATCAGCCACTTGAATAACGGCGTTTTTATCCAGCATCAGCGCTCCTAAAACAGAGCGTTCAGCATCAACGTCTTGTGGCGGAAGTTTGAGATTTTTATCCATAAAAATCTAATAATTTTTAATTATTCATTTAAAATTAGAAATTAGAAATTAGAAATTCTTTTGGACCATTGGTCCAAAAGGCGTGTCTTCTACCTTATATCCTAATGATTCTATTTTGTTTCTCAAGCGGTCAGCCAGGATAAACTGTTTATTAGCTCTTAATTTCTCGCGCTGTTCTGCTAAAGCCTTGATTTTCTGCGGGATTTTTACTGGTTTTATTTTAATCCCGAAAATACCAAGTTTTTCATTAATAAATTGAATAATAGATTTTACTTGAGATGGTTTAATCTGCCATATTTTATCTTGAAGCGAAGAAATAAAGTCAAAAATTACTGCCAAGGCCTTAGGTGTATTAAAATCATCATTCATTACCTGATTGAATTTCTTGTCCGCGATCCGAACAATCCGAATTACACCGCGCCCGACTTCGCTCGAGCGAACTCGAGCGGGCGGGTCCGAATGCTCCGAATGAATCAGAATTTTTGATTTTCTAACAAATTCTAATTTTTCAAGGAATTCTCTTATTGTATCAATTGATTTTACGGCATTATTAGCAAGTTTTTCATTATAATCAATAGGCGAGCGATAGTGATGCGAGAGAACAATAAATCTCAAAACTTCAGAAGGATATTTTTTTAAAAAGTTTCTAATAGTAATAAAATTACCCAAACTTTTGGACATTTTCTCGCTTTTTACCAAAAGAAAGCCGGTATGGAGCCAAATTTTTACAAATGGTTTTTTACCGGAAGCAGCCTCTTGCTGGGCGATTTCTGATTCATGATGAGGAAATTTTAAATCAAGAGCGCCGCCGTGTAAGTCATACTGGGGACCGAAATATTTTTCAGTAATTGCCGTGTCTTCAATATGCCAACCAGGTCGGCCATCACCAAAAGGACTTTTCCATTTAGGTTCGCCTGGCTTGGAAAATTTCCACAAACAAAAATCTCCTCTATTTCTTTTTTCTTTTGTTTCGTCAATTCTGGAAACGGCGTCCTCGGCCTGTGAAACTGTTCTTTTTGATAATTTTCCATAATCTTTGAATCTTGAAATATCGTAATAAATTCCATCGCTTATTTCGTAAGCAAAGCCCTTTTTTAGTAATTTTTTTACTTGGCTTATAACCTCTTTAATATGGTCGGTTGCTCTGGCATATTTAGTTACGCTATTTATGCCCAAAGTTTTCATATCTTTCAGGTATTCTTTTTCAAATCTTCTGCTTAAAGTTTTCCAAGGAAGGTTTCTCGTTTTTGCCCGATTAATAATCTTATTATCAACATCAGTGATATTTTGAAGATAAAAAGTTTTATATCCCTGGGAACGGAGATATTTTACAATAATGTCAAAAGCAATATAAGTCCGGGCATGGCCGATATGGGAATAATCATAGACCGTCGGCCCGCAGACGAATAATTTTAAATACCCCAGTCGGGGAGGTTTAAGCGATTCTTTTTTGGCGCTAAGAGTGTTAAAGATTTTAAGCATTAAATTTATTATAGTTGGTTTAATATTAATTTTCAACAAAAAATCGGGCCTCACAGAGAAAAATTTCTGGATGACCCGACAAGATGATTATTACCAAGAGCCCCTAGGAAGAGGAAACGGTGAAGGATGAAGTTTTGGGTTTGCTTTTTGAAGCTGGGAATAATCTTGAGTGTCTTTTTCAAAGAAAAATGTCGGTTTTCCATAAGAAAATCCACTTGGTTTAGATTTGAAATCTTTAAATTGATAATGAGAGGCATTCGGCGGCCTTTTAAAGAACTTACCTTTTTTCTTTCCCTGCGGGAAATAATCCTCGGGATAATCTGATTTAAATTGTCCTTCTTTTCCAACCCGTGCCCTAACGTGGGTAGACTCGTCTTCAAACTTTCTTTTTTCTTTAGGATTAATTTCTCTATCCTGGGTTGTTCTTTGAAAATTCATTAGCATTCCTCCTTTTTTATTTTATAGGTTTATCAAAAGTTCTAATAATTAGAGTAATATATATTGGCAATAATGTCAATATTTAATTCGTTAACATGTTGACACTCAAAAATTTATCTCTATAATATATATGATGTCCGAAAATCAGGAAGATAAAAAACCAAAAGATGAAAATTTTAAAAAAGAGCGCGATGAGTATCTTGAAGGATGGAAGCGCGCTAAAGCGGACTTGGTTAATTATAAGAAAGAGGAAGCCAAGCGCTTTATGGAGATGGCGAAATTTGCCAGCGAGGACTTAATCGTTGAGATGATAACCATTTTGGACAGTTTTGATTTAGGATTAGCTGCGTTGGAAAAAGACGGAAAAGCTGAAAAAGGATTGTATTTAATACGTACTCAATTAGAAGACGCTTTGCGAAAAAGAGGTTTGGAAAGAGTTATAATTTCAGTTGGCCAGCCGTTTGACCCTGCTTTACAAGAAGCAGTTACTGAGATAAAGTCAGACAAGTCAAGTGGTACAGTTATTGAAGAAGTAGAAAGGGGTTATTTTTTAAACGGAAAACTTATTAGACCAGTAAGGGTAAAAGTAGCAAAATAAAATTATGGCAAAAATATTAGGTATTGACTTAGGTACAACAAATTCCGCAATGGCGGTGGTTGAAGGAGGAGAGCCGAAGATTCTGGAAAATCACGAAGGCAATCGCACCACTCCTTCAATTGTTTCTCTTAGTAAGGCCAATGAGCGTTTGGTCGGGCTTTTAGCTAAGCGCCAGTCAGTTGTTAATCCAAAAAATACAATTTCTTCGGTTAAACGTTTAATCGGAAGGAAATTCAGCGATTCGGAAGTCCAGCATGACAAAGCTATTCTGCCTTTTGATTTACAGCAATCAAGCAGCGGCGGAGTGGAAATAAAAATGGGTGATAGATGGTATAAGCCGGAGGAAATCTCTGCTATGGTTTTAGGTAAGCTTAAAGCCGATGCCGAAGCAAAATTAGGAGAAAAAATTGAAGAAGCGGTAATTACCGTACCAGCTTATTTTGACGATTCCCAAAGGCAAGCAACCAAAAATGCCGGTGAAATTGCCGGTCTAAAAGTCCGTCGGATTATTAACGAACCGACAGCCGCAGCTTTGGCTTATCATATAAACCAGAAGAAAGAAGAGAAAATAGTTATTTATGATTTCGGCGGCGGGACTTTTGATATATCAGTACTTGAAGTTGGGGAGATAGAAATTGATGACGGCAAAAAAGAACCACAAGTTCATGTAAAATCAACCGGCGGCGACACCCATTTAGGCGGTGATGATTTTGACAAGAAAATCATTGATTACTTGGTTGAGGAATATAAAAAACAGGAAGGAATAGATATTGGTAAAGACTCTTTGGCCTTACAGCGGCTTAAAGAGGGCGTTGAACGAGCTAAACATGAACTTTCAACCGTTCCTGAAACAGAAATTAATCTTCCTTATATTTCTTCCGACTCGTCAGGCCCGAAACATTTCTTAATGAAATTAACTCGGGCAAAACTAGAGGAATTGGTCGGAAGTGACATTGATAAATCAATTGAATTAGTTAAGAAGACCGTTTCCGAAGCCGGCTTAAAAATTTCAGATATTGATGAAATTATTTTAGTTGGCGGACAGACAAGAATGCCGGCAATTCAGAAAGCAGTAAAAAATCTTTTTAACAAAGAACCGCACAAGGGAATTAATCCAGATGAAGTTGTGGCAATTGGCGCTGCTATTCAGGCAGGAATTTTTCAGGGAGACGTTAAAGACGTTTTGTTGCTGGATGTTATTCCGTTGTCATTTGGCATTGAAACTTTGGGCGGCGTGTTTACTCCTTTGATTGAAAAAAACACCACTATTCCGACTGCCAAAACCCAGATTTTTTCTACGGCTGCTGACAATCAAACTTCGGTTGAAATCCATGTTCTTCAAGGCGAACGTTCAATGGTCGCTGACAACAAAACTTTAGCCCGGTTTATTCTTGACGGCATTCCACCGTCATCCAGAGGCGTTCCTCAAGTTGAAGTGAGTTTTGATATTGACGCCAACGGCATTCTTAATGTTTCAGCAAAAGACAAAGCAACAAATAAAAGCCAGTCAATAAAAATTGAGGCCTCTACCCAGCTTTCCAAAGATGAAGTTGAGAAATTAAAACAAGAAGCTGTGGCTCATACTGAAGAGGATAAAAAAAAGAAAGAGCTTGTTGAGGCGCGCAATCAGGCAGAGCAGATGGTTTATTTAGCGGAAAAAACATTAAAAGATGCCGGCGATAAAGTGACTGCGGACGCAAAAGATGATGTTAATAAAAAAATAGAAGCATTAAAATCCGTCAAAGACGGTCAGGATATTGAAGCGATTAAATCCGCCTCTGCTGAACTTTCAGCTGAACTTCAAAAAATCGGCCAAACAATGTATAATCAAGGACAACAAGGAGGGCAACAGGATGATAAAAAACAAGATGAGGAGCAACAGGAAGATAAATCCTAAATTAAAATTTTTACTCTTATTTTAACATCTAAACTTTTTTTGTTTTGTTTGAATGTTAGTATGCTTGAATGTTTATATAATTTAGATGGAATCTCTACTTGATAAAGTTTCTCATGACGAAGCCGAAGTTGACCGGTCAATGATTAAAATTGGCGCTTTAGCGGCTGTCGGCATAATTTCGTTTTTTTTATTCGGCTTTTTCTTGAAACTGTTTATTGTTGAAAAGGCGGCCAATTCTTTTATTTTTTTAATTGCGGCAGCGGTTGGATTTTTAATCGTTTTTCTTCTTCAGATATTTTTTATCAAAACCTTATGGAGGGCTAATTTTATAATTTTTTTGGAAACCTTAGGATTAGCCGCCGGTTTTTACGATAAAATTTCTTCAACTTTGTTAATAACCGTTTTGGTTGTTTTTTTGATTTTACTTTGGGCGAATTACAGCGGCCGCCGGGAATTTCATAATATGCTTAAACTGAGATTTTTCCGAATCAGTAAAATCGTTTTTCCTAAAGTAATTATGGGACTGGCTTTGTTCGCCAGTGTTATTTATTATAATTTATCCGGTCTTGGTGAATTCGCCGCGGCCGGAGAAAGCAAAGAAATTTTCATTTCCCAGTCATCTTTTGAAAAAATCATTGCCCCGGCCAGCGGAATTATTCAAAAGCTAAATATTATGCCGGAATTTGATTTTTCTTCGTCAATCCGAGAGATAGCCGAACGGCAAATCAAAGAGAATCCCCAGATTCAAATGCTGCCGGCTTCAATAAAGGAGCAGGCGATTAACAAAGCGGCTGATGAAATTGAAAAGCAGATATCTGATTTAATCGGCGTGCCAGTAAAAACAGAGTCCTCAATAAGTCAAACACTTTATCAGGCAATGGTTGATAAATTCAATAAAATGTCCCAAAATGTAAAGAACGCTATCTTAATAGGAATAGCCGCGGTGATTTTCCTGACTATTGAAGGAATTGCCTGGCCAATTCGCTGGATAGTGGCGGTCTTGGCATGGTTGGTTTATGAAATTTTATTAGCCGCAGGATTTGCAACAGTTGTTTTAGAAGGCAAAAGCAGAGAAATGGTGATATTGAAATAGAAATTTAACAATTTTAAGGTTTTTGATCCTTGCCTCGTACGACAACAGTTCGCTGTTGTTATACGGGGCTTTATTTTTTAAAAAAAAATGTTATCATAAAATATATATGAATGATTACTACAAAATTCTCGGCATTAACAAAAGCGCTTCAGAGAGTGAAATTAAAAAGGCATATAGGCAATTAGCTCATAAATATCACCCCGATAAAAACAGCGGTGATGATAAAAAATTTAAAGAAATTAACGAGGCCTATCAGGTTTTATCTAATAAAGACAAAAGAGCGCAATATGACCAATTTGGCAGGGTTTTTTCCGCCGGCGAAAATCCTTTTGGTGGTTTTTCCGCCGGAGGCGGATCCGCCTTTGGCGGAGATTTCGACCCAAGAATATTTGAGGGCTCGGATTTTGGCGACATCTTTGATGTTCTTTTTGAGGGGTTGGGTTTTAAACAAAAGCGCAAGACCTACCATCGCGGTTCGGATATTGAAATAATTCAAGAGATTACTTTAGAAGAAGCGTTCAAAGGCGTTGAAAAAAACATTGAATACAAAATCGCGGTCCACTGCCAAAAATGCCAGGGCTTGGGTTATGATGAAAAATCAAAATTCAGCCAGTGTTCGGTTTGCGCTGGCCAAGGAGAGATTAAAGAAACACGCAATACTTTTTTTGGAAGTTTTGTTCAGGTTAAAAAATGCAGTAAATGTTTTGGCTCAGGTCAGATTCCTGATAAGATTTGCGGTATTTGTTATGGCACTGGAAAGGTTAACGGCGAACGGCAGATAAAGCTGGAAATCCGCAAAGGCATCGGCAACGGCCAGATTATTAAAGTCAAAGGAGCCGGCGAAGTCGGCGAAAGGGGAGCCGGAGAAGGCGATTTGTATGTAAGAATCAGAATCAGACCTCATCCGGTTTTTGAACGGCGCGGCAGTGATTTCCGGGTTAAAAAAGAAATAAATATAGTTGATATTTTACTGGGAAAGAAAATAGAAATCCCGACAATTTCCGGAAACAAAATTAAAGTTGAAATTCCAACTGGTTTTGATTTAAAACAAGATTTAATAATTCCCGGCGAAGGAATGCTAAGTTTTAATGGCTTTGGCCGCGGCAATTTAATCGTGGAATTTAAAATTAAAACTCCAAAAAAACTTAGTAATAAAGCAAAAAAGCTTTTAGAAGAACTGGATAGAGAAATAAAATAGACGGTTCGCACGTTGCGTGAATTATTTATTTGGCGAATAAAAAGCTTGAAATAATGCTTAAATTTGGTATTATTTTTATTATTGTATACAAGCACCCATAGCTCAGTTGGTAGAGCAGCTGCCTTTTAAGCAGACGGTCCCAGGTTCGAGTCCTGGTGGGTGTACAATGAGTTTTATAAACTCAGATTGAAAATTTAATATTCCGCGGTAGCTCAGTGGTAGAGCGAGTGGCTGTTAACCACCAGGTCGCAGGTTCGAATCCTGCCCGCGGAGCTGCTAAAATAATCCTTATTTTAATGGAAATAAACGAACTACAACAGCTGCCCTCCTTGTTTTTTATATATTAATAATTTTTGGATTGATGGCTTAAAACAAGAGATAGAAGATTATTTGGTTAATTTGGTCCAAAGAGTGGTTGCTTCTGATGGTAATGCAAAAATGATTGAATTTCTTTTGATTGTATGTTTTTATTATAAGTGATAAATTAAACACTATGCAAGAATTTATAATTAACATTATTAAACAAAACGCGGTAGATAT
>JAZGAA010000020.1:0-39946 GCA_036444215.1 Minisyncoccota bacterium | reverse complement strand
GTTTCTCGTTTAAGTTTTTCTATAAGAGAAGCAGCATAATCTTTGCCGCCCAACCCGAAAGCAATACCGCCAGCCAAAGCAATCATAGCAATCAAACCAGTAATCAATGTATTAATAATAGCAACGGCAATGCCAAGCTGAGTTAAAGCAGCAAGAAGACCGAAAACTATTACTGACCACCAAGTAAGAGTTCCTAAAAATTTTGAAGCGTGTAGTTTAGATGCGGTTACCGAAGACCTGACCAATGAACGCAGGAAACTTCCTAAGACCACTGCCGCCAACATTATCAAAACAGCAATAATAATATTCGGGATATAAAGTAAGACGTCTGTTAAGAAACCTGAAAGCGCCCAAAATCCTAAAATATCAGAAGCTGCCAAAATAAAGGCGATAACCAAAAACCAATAAACTAAACGGCCCAGAAACCGACCCGCATTCATCTGAAGACCAGCTCGTTCAAAATAAGGACTTAAACGAAGCGTCTTAAGAAGTGAATCTATCTTAAGAGCGCCAATTAATCGCTCAACTAAAGAGGCCAATACAGCTGCCACTATCAAGCCAATAATAATTATTATTAAAGCTCCTATAAGTGACGGCAAAAACCCCGCTACTGTTCCCCATAGATTTTGAAGCGAACCTACAACTACATCTGTCCAATTTTGAATTATCATAAATTAAATACTATTTTTCGCGAAATTTCGCGATAAATTCACAGTTTTCGACCTTTTGAGATTACTTTATTATCTATTATACCTCAAAATATGAGAAAAAAGTATTACAACTGTGGATAACTAAATAAATAAATTCTAGTGGGCGCAGGAAGGATCGAACTTCCGGCCTCGTCGATGTCAACGACGCGCTCTACCACTGAGCTATGCGCCCTTATTCAAATGTGGGCGCGCGAGGATTCGAACCTCGTACCTTCTCGGTGTAAACGAGACGCTCTAACCAATTGAGCTACGCGCCCGTATTTATATCTTTTTTAAGCAATCTTCTTAAGACGTCTTCAAAAATAATAATAACCAAAATAAAAATAGAAATAAAGAGTACGGCGGTTTTTTTGATAAGTTTAAGAAAAATTTATTAAAAAAGATTGCATAAAATTTTGTGCGTGCGGAGGGAATCGAACCCCCGACCATTCGGATATAAGCCGAATGCTCTACCACTGAGCTACGCACGCTTTTACACATTCACCACTTTTAATCTAAAACTCTTTATCAATTCGTCAAATGCTTCTTTTTCTATGGTTTCTTCTTTAATAAGTTTTTGAGCAATGGCTTTTAATACTTTTCTACGACCGGTGATGATTTTTCTGGCAGCCTGAAAAACTTTATCAATCATTCTCTTCACTTCTTTGTCAATTTCCGCGGCGATTTTTTCGGAATAATTCTTTTCAGTGGCAATTTCCCGGCCCAAAAAAACCAATTCATCACTTTTACCAAAAGCAATGGGTCCAAGTTTCTCGCTCATTCCAAATTTCGTTATTAGTTTGCGGGCTAATTCTGATGCTTCTTTTATATCATTGGAAGCGCCAGTACTGACATCCTTAAACGTTATTTGCTCTGAAACATAACCGCCGAACATTACCGCCAAGTCAGCCAAGAACTGCGACTTAGTCCGCAAATGAGTTTCTTCAATCGGGAGTTTTATGGTATAGCCGCCTGCCCGACCGCGCGCTACAACAGAAACTTTTTGAACCGGGTCAGCATTTTTCAAACTTGCCGCTACCAAGGCATGACCGGCTTCATGATAAGCAATGATTTCCTTTTCTTTTTGGGAAATAGCCCGACTCCGGCGTTCGGGACCTAAAAGAACTTTCTCAATAGAATCAAAAATATCCTGCTGATTAATAAATAACTGATTCTTCCGGGCTGCGAAAATAGCTGATTCGTTCATTAAATTAGCCAAATCAGCTCCTGAAAATCCCGGTGTTCGCACAGCTACTTTGCGTAAATCAATATCTTTAGCCAAAACTTTGTCTTTGCTGTGAATTTTAAGAATCGCTTCGCGGTCATTGATGTCAGGCAAATCAAGAATAATTCTTCGGTCAAACCGGCCTGGTCTTAATAAAGCTTGGTCTAAAACATCAGGACGATTGGTGGCTGCTATAACTATAACCTTAGTATCACGGTCAAAACCGTCCATTTCCACTAAAATCTGATTAAGGGTCTGCTCTCTTTCATCATGACCACCGCCCAAACCAGCTCCCCGTTCCCGGCCAATAGCGTCAATTTCATCAATAAAAATTATTGACGGAGCTGCTTTCTTGGCGGTCTGAAATAAATCCCGTACTCTACTAGCTCCGACTCCTACAAACATCTCCACGAATTCTGAACCGGAAATATGAAAAAACGGCACATTGGCTTCGCCAGCCACGGCGCGGGCCAACAAAGTTTTTCCTGTGCCCGGAAGCCCTAACAACAAAACTCCTCTGGGAATTCGGGCGCCAAGCTCTAAGTATTTTTTAGGACGTTTCAAAAAATCAACAACTTCTAAAAGTTCTTCTTTGGATTCTTTAAGCCCGGCAACGTCATTGAAAAATACCCTGTCTTTAAAAGCTGAAAAAAGCTTAATATTAGCTTTGCCAAAACTAAAGGCCTGACCCATACCGCTCTTGGCCTGCCGGAAAATAAACCAAAAAATAGCAACGATAATTAATAAAGGCAAAAGCGCCGGCAGTAAAATACTAAGCCAATAACGAAATCCTGATTCTTCTTTTATTTCCAAAGCAACTTTTTGTAAAGCAACCGAATCAACACCGTAATTTTTAAAGGTTTCGGTTAAGCCGGCTTCGGTTTCCTTTTTTGAGGTGGCTTTGGTGCCGTCTTTTAATTCAATTTCCAGATTATTGCCGCTGACAATAATTTTAGAAACCTCTTCGCTGTTAATTTTAGCCACTAATTGGCCAATACCTAAAACTTCCGGCTTTTCACGTTCGCTGTAAAAAAACGAAAAAATAAACGCCACCATTAAAAGCGTAATAATCGCCCAAAAAATATTTTTAGATAAACTCTTCATAAATATAAATTTAGTATATTAGTATTGCGTTTTAGTGTCAAACCCCGTAGTGAAAAAGCACTGCGAAGCATAAATAATTTTCCTGTTCTAGGAAAATTAATGTGCTTTTTCTACTACGGGGATTAATAAGGGCCAATCGTAACGATTGGCCCTTGTTGCTGCTGGTGTCGGTTTCCAGCAGACTTAAAGGAGGTTGACGAAGAAAAGTCGTTTGTTTCTTCGCCACTACGGCACGCTCTCGTCGAGATAACTGCAGCGCACCTGCCGTAGATTTAATGGATTGGGAGAGGAAAAGAAATAATTTCCTCACCAATACCGAGTTTTTCGGCAAGGTAATTAATTTGCTTATACAACTTATTCAATGTATTGGCAGCTACCTGGCGAAAGTATTCAAATCTTCCTTTTATCCAAGAAACAATCTCTTGGAAAAAGGTCTTGAGCTCATTAAGCTCTTGATAATTACTTCTGAGTTTCTTTTTGATTTTTTTACAGAATCTTGACGATTCCGCGCAGATGCCCTTTATGTTTTCGGCTATAGAAATAATTACCTTCTTGGTTTCCTGAATCAACCACGTTTGCCGACACTCTAGATGAATGTCAATTTCGTTGTCATGAATATCAACTTCGGTTATCCTCCTCGCGAGCGGCACACTTAAAGAACAAACAGGACAAAAATCATGAGATTCTGGCATCTTATTAAACAAATAAGGCGATGGTGACTTTTGCATCTTTTCTCCTTCCTTGGTTTTAAAATTTAAAATATTGAAGTAAACACTTCCCTTTCTCTTAAATTCCTTAATCTAAGTCATTTCTTTTACCCCCTTTTTTCGTTAAAAAGTTATTAAAAAATCAAAGAACAAATCCTCTAAAGTTAGGACTACTTTAAATAATAGGTTAATTTTAAAATAAGTCAAGCCCTAAAAATAGCAGTTTTTAAAACAAAATAAACGGCTCACACGCCGTATGAGCCGTTTATTTGCTATTATTTCTTTAATTTTAGCACTATCCTTTTCTCTTCTGACTTTACCGCTTCAATAATAAACTGATAATTCTTTCCAATTTCCAATTGTTTCCCCATTTCTTCAGCACTGCCGAATTCTGAAATATGGATTAACCCTTGAATTTCCGGACTTAAATCAATGAAAGCGCCAAATGGGTTAAATTTATTAACCATGCCGCTGATTTCCTGACCCCGTTTATACTTTTCTTCAATTTTTTCCCAAGGGTCTGGCTTGAATGCTTTTAATGAAAGTGAAACCCGGCCGTCTTTAATTTCAATAATCTTTGCTTTGATTTGTTCGTCAACTTTTACTATTTCTTTTGGATTTTCAATAAGCCGGTGGTCAAGTTCAGAAATATGAATTAGTCCTTCAATCGCCGGATTGTCGGTAAATTTTATAAAAACGCCGAAATCTGCTATTCCGGAAACAGCTCCTTCAACTACATCGCCTACCTTATATTGATTAAGAAGTTCTTTAATATTTTCTTCTAATGCTTCCTTTTCGGAAATAATCAGCTTGTCATTTCGGGGATTAAAATCAATAACTTTAGCCGGCAATTCCTGACCAACCAGTTTTCGCAATTCTTCCAAAATCTTATTCCGTTCTCCTTCGTCAACCCGCGGATAATGCTCACCGGCTAACTGAGAAACCGGTAAAAACGCCTTAAGCTCGTTAATTTTAGCTACCAAGCCGCCGCTGTTGGCTCCGATTATCTTTACTGTAATCGTCTCGCCGGATTCTTTAAGTTCTTTTATTTCTTGCCAATCTTTCTGTTTTTGGGCATCGGCTAATGAAAGTTCTATATAGCCATCTTCGTTTTCCAAACCAACAACTTTAGCGCTGACTAAATCGCCGGGTTTCAAATTCTTAATCGTCTCTTTGGCATTTAAAAATTCTTTTCCGTAAACAACGCCGGTGCCAAACTTCCCTAAATCAAAATAAAAAGCACGTCTGCCCTTGTTTAAAAATTTCACCTCAATTAATTCTCCTTCTTTAAGAAAAGAAATTAAGTCCGGCTCAAGCTTCATTAATTGCCCAACCGGTGAAAGAGATTTTTTGTTGATTACTGCTGGCATACTCAAGACATTTTACACAAACCTCATTGAAAATCAAGTAGGGATGCGTTATAATAGTATAGTAAAATTTCAATGACCGAAACCCGTCGTGTTTAGAATTTTGAATTTGGTGCTTATTTGTTATTTGGTGCTTGGAATTTGTAATTTATGATTATCACATTTTACGGTGAAAACTGTTTTAAAATCCAAAGCGGTGAAACAACAATTCTAACCGACACATTCACTAATCAAAGCGGCTTAACGCCGCCACGTTTTAAACCCGATATCCTTATAAAAACTTTGACATCGTTTCCTTTAACTAATCAACTAATTAACTATGAAACTACTCAACTAATTTATGGTCCCGGCGAATACAATCTTAAAAATACTGATATCACCGGCTTTGGTTTAATTAAAGAATCAACTGAAAAACTTCTTAAAACCGTTTACTTAATAAAAATAGAAGATATAAAACTCGGTTTTTTAGGGCATCTTTCAGAAGTGTTGGAGCCGGAAATTCTGGAATATTTTGAGGAAATGGATTTATTATTTATTCCATCCGGCGGCTCGCCGTTTATTGACCAAAAATCAGCCGTAAAATTAATCAAACAACTTGAACCAAAAATTGTTATTCCGAGTTTCTTTAAGGTTTCCGGCCTTAAAAGGCACGCTGATGATGTAAAAAATTTCATTGAAGAATTCAACCATCAAAAAGTGACACCGCAAGAAAAACTGACTATTAAGAAAAAAGATTTGGGAGAAATTAAAAAGACGAAAATCGTATGTTTAAAAATATAAAATCATTTATTCTCCACCTCCAAAATTCTGATGAGGCAACAAAGAAACGCTGGCTAATAGGAGTCAGTGCCATAACAATGATTTTTGTAATCAGCGGCTGGCTGGTTTATCTTAATTACACTATTGAGAAAATTGGCGCCCCTGAAGACAATGAAATTGCTCACTCAACAAGTTTTTGGCAGGTTTTTAAAACCGGCTTAATAATCACCGGCCAATCGATAAAAGACAAAACGAAAAATTTGATTTCTGAAATTATGGATAAAATTAAGAGTAAGAATACGATAATAATAGAAAAGTAACTAGGAACTAATAACTAGGGGTTAGGAATAAAAAAACGAAAAATTTATCCCCTGTTTACTAGTTCCTATTTACTAATTACTAAATGGACACAAATAAAAAACCTCAAAAAATAGAAAAGCGAGAGATTACTACTGAACTTCAGGAATCATATTTAGATTACGCCATGTCCGTGATTGTTTCCCGGGCTCTGCCGGATGTTCGGGATGGCTTAAAACCGGTTCATCGCCGAATTTTATGGGCAGCTTGGGAAGATGGACTTAATTATTCTGCAAAATTTAGAAAATCTGCCAATATTATAGGTAATGTATTAGGGAAATATCATCCTCACGGCGACGTAGCGGTTTATGACGCTTTAGTTAGAATGGCTCAGGATTTTTCGTTAAGATACCCGCTAATTCAAGGGCAGGGTAATTTTGGCAGCCAAGACGGAGATTCCGCGGCCGCCTACCGCTACACCGAAGCCAAACTTTCCAAAATAGCCGAAGAATTGCTCATTAATATAGAAAAAGAAACTGTTGACTGGAAGCCGAATTATGACGGCGCCCATCAGGAACCAAAAGTTCTGCCGGCAAAACTGCCAAATCTCTTACTTAATGGCTCAATGGGAATTGCCGTAGGAATGGCAACCAATATTCCGCCGAATAATCTAACCGAAATAACAAACGCTATTTTATATTTAATAGATAACCCAAAATCTCCAACTGAAGACCTAATGAAATTTATTCAAGGTCCGGATTTTCCAACCGGCGGAATTATTTACAACAAAAAAGCGATTACTGACGCCTATATTTCCGGTCGGGGACCGATTACTCTCCGGGCAAAAACAGAAATTATTGAGAAGCGAAGCGGTCAATTTAATATCGTTGTTACTGAAATCCCTTACCAAGTAAACAAATCAGAATTAGTTATTAAAATTGCCGAATTAGTTCAAAACAAAAAAATAGAAGGCATTCGCGATGTCCGAGACGAAAGCGGTAAAGAAGGAATTAGAATTGTTATTGATTTAAAAAATGACGTTTCTCCGCAAAAAATACTTAATCAGCTTTTCAAGCATACCGATTTTCAAAAAGATTTTCACGTAAATATGCTGGCTTTAAACCAAGGGATTCAGCCGCAGATAATGTCGGTTAAAGATATTCTCCATGCCCACATAGAACATCGTCAGGAAGTGGTGCGACGCCGAACGGAATTTGAACTGACCAAAACAAAAGAACGTGCCCACATCTTGGAAGGGTTGTCTAAGGCGCTTTCTGTTATTGATAAAATAATTGCCGTTATTAAAAAATCAAAAACCACCGAAGAAGCCCATCAAAAACTGGTAAAGAATTTCAAGCTTACCGGTATTCAAGCAACGGCAATTCTGGAAATGAAACTCCGCACTTTGGCAGCTTTGGAACGGCAGAAAATTGAAGATGAATTAAAAGAAAAGAAAAAACTTATTAATGAATTGGAAATAATTCTAAAAAGCAAACAAAAAATTCTTAAAATTATTAAGGATGAATTATCGGAAATTAAAGATAAATACGGAGATGAACGGCGAACTAAATTAGTTGCCGGCGGTCTTAAAGAATTCCAAGAAGAAGACCTGATACCTAAAGAAGAAACAATTATTACTCTTTCAAAAAGCGGGTACATTAAACGAGTGGCTCCAACCAATTTTAAAGCCCAACGCCGAGGCGGAAAAGGATTAATTGGCTCTGATGTCGGTGAAGAAGATTTTCTTACTCACTTTATTTCCGCCAATACTCACAATAATATTTTATTCTTTACTGACCGCGGTAAAGTTTTTCAAACCAAAGTTTATGAAATTCCTGCAGGCTCGCGGACTGCCAAAGGCAAATTAATCCAAAACTTTTTAGATATTCCAACCGGTGAAAGCATTACGGCTATAGTTACCTATTCGGATAATGCCCTGCAAACAGCTTTTCTTATAATGAATACTCGGAATGGGTTGATAAAGAAAACACCCCTTAAAGAATTCTCTAATGTTAGAAGAAACGGAATTATTGCCATTAATCTGTCCAAAAACGACAGATTAAAATGGGCTAAGCTTTCTTCAGGAAAAGACGGCGTGATTTTGGCAACTAAACTGGGGCAGGCAATAAGATTTAAAGAATCTCAATTGCGGCAAATGGGAAGAACCGCTGCTGGTGTTAAGGCGATTAAACTCAAGAAAGATGACTTTGTAGCTGGGCTTGATATAATAAACGTAAGCTCCAAATCTCAAATTACAAATTCCAAACTGCTAATAGTAACCGAAAACGGGTTTGCTAAACAAACGTTGCTTAAAGAATACAAAATTCAAAGCCGTGGAGGCCAAGGAATTAAAACCGCTAAAATTACTTCAAAAACCGGACTGATTGTGGCAAGTCGAATTATTACAGACGAAGAAGAACTTTTAGCTCTTTCGGCAAAAGGACAAATTATCAGAACTAAAATTTCCAATATCAGAACTGCTGGCCGGGCTACAAGCGGCGTAAAAATAATGAAATTAAAAGAGAAAGACAGAATTATAGGAATAGTAATTTTATAATGAAATAATATATGTCTTTTACTAAATCCCAAATAATCATAATCTTCATCGCTGCAGCAATAATTCTGTTAGTGGTATTAATGTTTGTCTTATTCCGGCAAGACGGTAATGGCGGCGGAGGCGGAGGCCAGCAAATCGAATTGACATTTTGGGGTATTGAAGATTATAAAAACTTCCAATCCTCGTTAGAGAGTTATATGCAATTTCGGCCGGAAGTCAGAATTAACTACCGCCAAATCAATGCCAATTCCTATGAAAATAATTTAATTAACGCTTTAGCGGCTGGCCGGGGACCGGATATTTTGATGTTACATAATACATGGTTGCCAAAACATTTTGACAAAATTGTGGCAGCAAACGAATCACAAATTCCTCTTGCTAATTTTCGCCAAATGTTTCCGACCGTGGCTGAACAAGATTTAACTTCCAACGGCATTATTTATAGTTTGCCTCTTTATATTGATACTTTAGCGTTTTTATATAATAAAGATGCTTTTGACGCCAAAGCTGTTGCCCTGCCGCCAACTCAATGGTATGAATTTCAGAATTTAATTCCACGGCTTAGAACAAAAAACCAAGCCAATCAAATAGCTCATGCCGCCGCAGCTATCGGCGGTTCGGAAAAAAGCATCAGTAAGGCAACTGACTTACTTTCTCTTTTAATGCTCCAATTTGATACTCAAATGATTAATCAGCAATACTCCCAAGCGGATTTTGGCGACCGAGGGCTTGAAGCGTTAAACTTTTATGTTCAATTCGCCAATCCAGCCGGTCCTTTTTACACTTGGAATGATAATTTCCAATATTCCATTGACGCTTTCAGCCAAGGAACAGTGGATATGATTTTCAATTATGCTGAGGCAATTCCCCAAATAAAAGCTAAAAATCCGTTTTTAAATTTAGGAACAGCGCTGATGCTGCAGTTCAATCTTTCTCAACCAATAAATTATGCTAATTATTGGGGTTTGGCGGTTTCTAATAAAAGTCAAAGTCCGGCTTGGGCTTGGGATTTTATTTTATTCCTAACAACTAATTCCGAAAGTTCTTTGGAATATTTAGAAAGTTCCGGGCATCCGCCGGCTCTTAGAACGCTTGTTAATCAATACCTTAATGACCCGGATTTAGGAGTTTTTGCCCAACAAGCCCTTACTGCCCGCTCCTGGTACCAGCCCGACAGCACCGCAGTTAAACAAATCTTTTCTGATATGATAGAATCAATATTAAATGGCAGATTAGTTTCCAATAAAGCGTTAGAGCAGGCAGAAAACGAAATTTCATCGTTGATGAAATAAACACTAATTATGAAGACGCAAAAAAATAAAATAAAAATCTTTTGCATCGGTTTAGTATTTTTATTTAGTATTAGTTTCGTGCTGCTACCTTTGGTAGCAGATGCTGCTGGACTTGTTCCTTGCGGCACAAGCACTACTGACCCATGCACTTGGTGCGATTTAGGCAAATTAATCGCGAATATTATAGATTTTCTTGTTAAGATTGTAATCGTAATCGCTGTAGCTCTTATCATCTGGGGCGGGTTTGTGATAATGACGGCCGGCGGTTCGCCTGAACGGGTAAAACATGGCCGGGATATCATAAAATCGGCAGTAATCGGAATTATTATTGCTCTTGGTTCTTGGTTGATAATTGATACAATAATCAAAGTCGTCTTGCAGGCGGATATCGGTCCATGGAACCAGATTAGTTGCTGATATTCGAGGTCGGACTTCCCAAATATTGATTAATGCTTTATTATTATTCGTAGGAAGTCCGACCTCGCAATATTGAATATAATTATGAAATCTCAGCAAAAAAAATTAAATAATAAAAAAACTCTATACTTATTTAGTGTGGTGTTATTTTTAGGATTATCTCTAATAATTAGCGTGGCTTTATCAGCTGGAGTTGGTCAAACTCCCGGCGTTACACTTCCCAACCCCCTTGGGGCTGATAATATTACCGATATTCTTAAAAATATTGTTAATTATTTAATTAAAATCGGAGCTCCGATTTTAGCAATTATGATTTTAATCGGTGGTTTCCAGATTTTAACTGCCGGCGACAATCCGGAAAAAGTCAAAACCGGCAGACACACTATTTTGTATTCTGTTATTGGCTATGCTATAATCTTGTCTGCCTGGGGAATTGTTGCTATAATAGAAAAACTATTAGAATAAATAATATAGAAATATGAATAAACTAACAAAAATTACATCATTATTAATTTTAGGCGGTTTAATAATTTTACTCACCGCTCCATTAATTTCTTATTCAGCAGTTGAAAGCCCTGATGACGTTATAAGAGTAATAAATAAAATTGCTAAATATCTGTTTACTGCATTTTTTATTGTAGCCATCATTTTTATCATTATCGCAGCTTTCCATTTTTTAACAGCTAAAGCAGATCCTGAAAAAATTAAAACAGCCCGCAATCAAATACTTTATGCTGCTATTGCAATTGCTATTGCTTTAATTTCAACAGGCGCTGTCAAAATAATCGAAAGTATTTTAGATTAAAAATATTATGAATATCAGCATCAAAAGAGCAGGGAGTAAAATTGGCTTTATAATTATATTGATAATTTTAATTAGTCCAGCTTTTTTAACAACTAAAGCTGCTATTACGCCCGGAAAAATACCAAGCGCTGGAGACCTTGGGCTTCCAGCGTCTCCTGTTCAAGATGTTGGTGGATTAGTAGGAATAATAGACAGTATTTTAGTAGTAACTTATATAACTGCTCTTTGTTTGGCTATTCTATTTATTATATTTGCTGCTATTAATTATCTCGGCGCTGCTGGCGACACTGAAAAAATCAAAAAAGCTCATCATCAAATAATTTATGCGCTTATTGCTATCGCTGTTACATTAATATCTGTTGGGGCAGTGCAAATAGTTAAAAGTATACTTTAACTTAAATTCTTAACATGCAAATATCAAATATCTTATCTTTTTTAACAGCCAAAGCCGCTGTTACTTATGACCAATTTACGGATACTACTGGTCTTCCAGATGCTCCGGCTTCAAGTGTCGAGGAATTAGTAGGTATACTTGACAGTATTTTAACAATAACCTACTGGCTTGCTCTTACTTTAGCTATTTTATTTATTATCTTCGCGGCATTTACTTATTTAACCGCTGCCGGCGATGTTGAAAAAGTTAAGAAAGCTCATCATCAGATAATCTATGCAGCCATTGCTATTGCTGTTACTCTAATTGCCATAGGAGCGGTACAAATAATAGAAACATTTTTAATGACTGGGGGTTAAAATTTAGTAATTAATAATATATAATATAATCAATTTCCAAAGGTCGAAAGAGATTAAGCGTGATACCAATATACAAATGCGTACTAATGATACGAATAGATACTAATAATTCGTATTCATTAGTATAATTAGCATGAATTAGTATATTAGCATTACATTATTATGCAAAAACTTAAAACAAAAATTTCAGTCGGCGCTTTAATTGGTTTATCAACTTTATTGGGAAACGCAGCTCTTGTTGGAGCAGCAGCACCAATTCCTCCATCTCCGGTTACGACAGTTACCGGCATGGTTGATGTAATTGATAATATTGTCAGATGGGTTTATATTATCTTCTTTATTATCGCTGTTCTATATATTATCTTATCGGCATTTACTTATTTAACTGCCGGTGGTGATGAAGAAAAAGTCAAGAAAGCTAAAAACCAGATAATTTATGCGGCAGTTGCCATTATTGTTGCCCTCTTAGCAGTTGGCTTCCAAACAATTATCAGAACCTTTTTGGAAACCGGTGGATAAAAATCAATTTAAGAAAATTTTTAGAAAAAAATACCCCGTTAGATAGAATTTATTCATCTAACGGGGTTTGTGTTTAACTTTTCTCAAAAGTGATTTTTAAGATGCCTGCTTTTTTAATGCCGTGCATCTCAAAAATTCCGCGTTTAAGACCGTACCATACCCGATAACCAGGACCATCTACATATTGAGAACCATCAATGAAAATAATTTCTATATCAGCAGATGGATCTGTTCTAAAAACTACTCCTGGAGGTAAAGTTACTTCTGTTCTGCAATCTGGACGGAAATCAACCTTAACTTCCCCTGGAGCAATTGTCCTTGAAAAGTCATGACTTCCTCCTGCGCAAATCGGATAATCCGCCATCATCGCCACCGGCTGAGAAGAAGCTTCCTTTTTGTCAGTTGTATGCAATGTATGCAACCATATACCGAATGTCACGAGAACAACGATAGCTATTATAGACCATATTATAACCAAAATGAATTTAGGTGGTTTAGCTATTCCTTTTCTGTGCGTTGCAATTTCCGCCATCATCAATCACCTCCCTTTATACCGCTTAATACGCCTCCCAAGATACCAGCCTCTCCCTCAACAGAAATCACTTTCTTTTTAATTTCTGGATTAAGGGAAACATCAGCGGCATTAAAAGCTACCTGAGGAGAAGCTCCTAAATCTTTTACCTCTTTGGCCATAGAAATCTTCATTTTAAAAGCCCTTTGTCTGGCTTCTGCCTGTTTTTCCTTTTCAAAGGCCTTTTGTGTTTCTTCTGAAAAACTGATGTCTGATAGCGCGTAGAACTCGATATCAATTCCATATCTTTGTTCTATTACTGAACCAGTTAATTCTTCCTTCTCTTTGTCTAGTTCAGCTTTAACCACTACCCAATGTTTCTTGTAAAATTCCAGAAGATTTTCAGCTAAAATGTCTCCGGCTGGAATATCACAATTTTTAACACCGCAATCTTGAGGATCGTGGTCTCGATGAGGAAGCTTTTTAAATCTAAAGAAACAGTTAATTATATCAGCAACCGCGTGACGATTTTCAATGAAGTCTTCTCCATTTTTCACGCCACCTAAAGCTCCTAATTTTGCCTTAATAGCATCCCTTATACCCGAAGTAATAATTTTTTCAGACATAGAGATAAAAACATTTCTACCTTCTTTGTCTTTAATTTCAGGATATGACCTGTACTGGAGAGAGCCAGAACAAGTTAATTGAAGCTTGTCTTTTGTTGTGAAAACAACGGAAACATCTGTCTCTGTCAGCTCCATTGAAATTAACTGAACCTTATCAATAAAAGGCAGTTTAAATCCTAACCCTTCGCGAAAAATTCGACCAGTTCGGTTTCCGAATCTTTCCACTACTCCAAAATGGTATGCTGGAATTAACACAATTGAATCCGATAGCAGCACTCCACACACGATAATAATGAAAATTAAATAGAGTATAAGCATTTTTTCATCCTCCATTCAGATTGTCTTTCTATACAATCCAATATAAAATTGTTAAGGTAGTTAAGTTTCAAGATTTATTCCTGAAACTTGCTTCATAGAATACCAAAGGTATCTATTGAAGTTATCGTAAATATAGCATAAAATTATAAAAAAGTCAACTATTGCGCCGGCGTGGTGAAATTGGGAAACACGCATGGTTTAGGACCATGTGCCGAAAGGCTTAGAGGTTCAAGTCCTCTCGCCGGCACCAAAATTTATCTTCTTCTTCTGGCGTGGAAGGTTTTGTGGATTTCGCGAAGTTCTTTGTTGGTAAGATGGGTATAAATTTGAGTAGTGGAAACATTAGCGTGCCCTAAGAGTTCCTGAACAGAACGTAAATCAGCGCCGCCCATTAAAAGATCGGTGGCAAATTGGTGACGAAGTTGATGCGGGGTAATTTTGTCAGGAATGCCGGCTTTTCGAGCGTAAAAATTCACTAATCTTTGAATTGCCCGTGGGATAATCCTACCTATAATCTTAGAGGAGCTTTTTCCGCCCGAGGCGGATCCGCCTTTGGCGGAAGATAAACTTACAAAAAGCGCTTCTTCAGTATCCGTTCTTTTATCTAAATAATTTTTAATCGCTCTCTTGGCGCGTTCGGAAAGAAAAACTATTCGCAATTTATCGCCTTTGCCGCGCACTGAAATCTCGCCGCGATTTAAATCAAGATAGCGGTTAAGCCCGCAGAGTTCGGAAATCCGCAAGCCAGTAGAGAAAAAAGTTTCCAGAATGGCTTTGTCACGCAAAGTCCGCAAATCCTGTGCTTTGGGCGCTTCAAGCAACCTTTCTAAATCTTTATATTCAATAATTTCAATCTGCCTCGTCGGAATTTTTGGCAGTTCAATTTTATCAGGTGATAAAACACTATAATCCTGTTTAGTTAAATATTTCAGAAAATTCCTTAAAGCAATCACATAATAGGACTGAGTGGTTTTTTTTAAAGTTCCTCTATCCGAGGTTTTGGCTCGCGCTAAATGAAGTCGAAAATCCCGCACTTTATCAATGGTAATATCTTTTTCAGTTCTGATTTTACCTTGCCCGCCGCCAGGAGGGGCAAAATTTATAAATACCTTAAGATACCGTTCATAATTCTCCCGCGTCTTTGGCGAACGGTTTTTTTCAATCTCCAAATAATCAAGATAAGTTTTGAGAAGTTTATTGATGTCGGGCATTGGGTTTATTATACAATATGTCGTAAAATCATGCTTGTTGCAACTAATAAATTAGTCGCAAAAGCACCACGGATATTTTGCAACAGATATAATCAGTCGCAAAATATCCTGTCGCAAAATCTCTTTCGCTTGATTTTTATTTTGGGATAAAGTAGTATGAAAAATATGTTAACACCTCGTAAAAAACAAAATCTTATAAAAGAATATAAACTTCACGAAGCTGACACTGGCTCAGCCGAAGTCCAAATTGCTCTTTTGACTAAATCAATCACCGAACTAACCAGTCACCTAAAAACTCATCCCAAAGACAATCACTCCCGTCGCGGGCTTTTAAAGATGGTTAGCAAAAGAAGGCGGTTATTAGATTATTTGTCTAAGAATAATAAGAAAAGTTATACGTCCCTGGTAAGAAAACTGGGATTAAAGAAATGAAATACAAAGATCAACGAATAGGAATCTTTATTGATATCCAAAATCTTTATCATTCGGCTAAAAATCTTTACGGCGCCAGAGTGAATTACCGGGAATTAATTAAGGAATTAGTTGGTGGCCGAAAATTAATAAGAGTTATTGGTTATACGGTTAAAAGCGAAGCTGTTTTAGCTGAAACTCCCGCACGACCAAAACAAACGAAACAAAAAAGTGAAACCACTTTTTTTGAGGCATTAGAAAAAGCTGGCGTAGAATTAAGGACAAAAGATTTGCAAATTTTTCCAGGCGGCCTTAAAAAAGCTGATTGGGACGTAGGAATGGCAGTTGATGCCATTAGAATGTCAAGTTTTCTTGATGTAATTATTTTAGTTACAGGCGATGGCGATTTTATCCCTTTAGTGGAATATCTTAAATGGGGATTGGGCAGAGAAATTGAAGTCGCGGCATTTGGCCGCAGCGCTTCCGCTAAATTAAAGGAAAAAGCGGATTTTTTTATTGATTTAGAAAAAAAACCAAAAGTATTACTTAAAAAGTAATCCACTAAACAGACACTAAACAACACACTAAACCGACACTAAACTTTTTAGGTTTCGTACCAGTTTCGTGTAAGAGTTTCGTGTTAGTTTCGTGGGTGAGCGAAGCGATATGGATTTAAACAAACAAGAATTTAAAATGGATTTTGCTGGAAAACCGCTGCGAATGGAAGTTTCTAAAATTGCCGGGCAAGCTAACGCGGCAATTATTGGGCAATATGGCGACACAACTGTTTTGGTAACGGCAGTAATAGGGAAAAAAGATAAAGATTCCGATTACTTTCCTTTAGTTGTTGATTATGAAGAAAAGTTCTACGCTGCTGGAAAAATTATAGGCAGCAGATTTGTCCGACGCGAAGGCAGGCCATCAGAAGAAGCCGTCCTTTCCGGCAGAATGATTGACCGCACCCTGCGGCCACTTTTTAACCAGCGAATACGCAGAGATGTCCAAATCGTTATTACAATTCTTTCTTATGATTATGAAAATGACCCTGACTTTATTTCTCTTCTTACCGCCTCAACAGCTTTGGCAACATCGCAAATACCGTGGAATGGACCTGTTGCAGGTGTAAAAATTATACGCGGCACAAACGGAGAAACAGTAATTAATCCTACTAATTCTCAAGTTAAAGAGCTAGAAGCTAAATTTGACGCTTTTGTTGCTGGCACAGAAGAAAAAATAAACATGATTGAATTATCAGGAAACGAATCAAATGAAGATGAGGTAATTGAAAATTTTGATTTAGCTCAAAAAGAGATTGTAAAACTAATTGCCTTTCAAAAAGAAATTATAAAAAAAATCGGCCAGCCAAAAATTGAAGTTCCATTAGCGGAACCGAACGAAGAGATTAAAAATAAAATACAGAATTTCTTAAAAGACAAATTAGAAGATTCGGTTTATACAGCCGATAAAACAGAGCGTCAAAATAATATTGATGCATTACAGCAATCTCTAAAAGAGTATTTAATTCAAGAAGGTATTCCTGAAAGCGAACTTAAATCAGTTGACGTTATATTTGAAGATGAAACCGACAAATTAATTCATAAAAACGTTATTGAATCTGAAAAAAGACCAGACGGCCGTAAGCTTGATGAGGTACGCGAACTCCACGCTGAAATAGGATTATTCAAACGACTTCATGGTTCAGGACTTTTTATTCGAGGCAGCACACAGGCCTTAGCGGTTACAACATTAGCTGCTCCAGGATCTGAACAACTTATGGAAACAATGGAGGCAACTATAAAACGCAGATTTATGCTTCATTATAACTTCCCTCCTTATTCAACAGGAGAAATAAAACGATTAGGCGGACCTGGCCGAAGAGAAATAGGACACGGTTCCTTAGCTGAAAAAGCAGTCCGATTTCTTATTCCTTCGCAAGAAGAATTTCCATATACAATTCGGGTTGTTTCAGAAATTTTATCTTCCAATGGTTCTTCCTCAATGGCAAGTGTGTGTGCGACTTCTTTATCATTAATGGATGCTGGAGTGCCGATTAAAAAACCAGTGGCTGGAATTGCGATAGGGTTAATAATCGGGGACCAGGAATATAAAATACTAACGGACATCCAAGGGCCTGAAGATCACTATGGCGATATGGACTGTAAGGTTGCCGGCACAAAAGACGGTATTACTGCCATTCAAATGGATGTGAAAATTGACGGTATTGCTCTGCCTGTACTGAAAGAAGTTTTACAGCAAGCTAAAAAAGCCCGCTTAGAAATTCTAGAAGTTATGGACAAAACAATTAGTAAGCCCAAAGAACAGGTTTCTGCTTACGCACCTACTATATTGTCTGTTCAAATTAATCCTGAACAAATCGGCGCGGTTATAGGTCCTGGCGGGAAAATGATTAATAAAATTATTCAGGATACTGGAGTAGAAACAATTGATATTGAAGAAAGCGGCAGAGTTTTTGTTGCTGCAATTGACAGCGGAAAAGTAGATTCAGCGATTCGCTATATTAAATCGCTGACCCGCGAGTTCCAGGTTGGCGAAACCATAGAAGGCGAAATAATAAAAATTCTTGACTTCGGAGCGATTGTTGATTTAGAAGGCGGTAAAGACGGGATGATTCACGTTTCAGAATTAAAAGATGGCTTTGTAGAAAAAGTGGAAGACGTAGTAAAACTTGGCGACAAAGTAAAAGCAAAAATTATTAAAGTTGAAAACGGAAAAATTGGGTTGTCGTTAAAAACGGTGAGGGAGGAATAAAAAATACTTGACTTTTATTTAAATAAAATTATATAATTGAATTATTGAGAGTCCGCCAAAAAGCGGACTTTTATAAAATTATGATGGACTTAAAAAATCTCAACAGGGCAGTGGAGCAAATTGCCGATGAAAAAAGCATTAAACCGGAAGAAGTTTTAAAAGTAATTGAGGACTCAATTGCCGCTGCCTATAAAAAAGAATATGGGAAAAAAGGAGAAGTTATCAGGGTAAAACTGGATTTAAAAACCGGTGATTTAGAATTTAAAAAAATAAAAACTGTGGTTAATGAAAGTACGGTGGAAATAAAAGAACCCGCCGACACTGAAGCTTTGGCGGGCAAGGAGGAAAGTAAACCAGTGAACGAAGGCGAAGAACGCCTTCCGCGCTATAATCCTGACCGTCATATTTTAATTGAAGAAGCGAAAAAAATAAAAAAAGATGCTAAACTTGGCGAAGAATTAGAATTTTCTTTGGAAGAACATAAGGAGTTCGGAAGAATTGCCGCTCAAGCAGCTAAACAAGTAATCCTTCAAAAAATCAGAGAGGCTGAAAGAGAGTCAATTAAAAAAGAATACGCTGATAAAGAGGGAGAAATTGTTAGCGGCGTTGTCCAGCGGGTTGAACGCGGTAACGCCTACATTGATCTGGGACGCGCTGTTGGCATTATGTTTTATAATGAAACTATTCCCGGCGAACATTACCGAATCAACGAAAGGTTACGCTTTTATCTCTTGGCTCTCCAAGAAGAAACTGCCAGATTGCCGGGGATAATTCTTTCCCGTTCTCATCCAAAATTTGTCAGCAAGCTTTTTGAAATGGAAGTGCCGGAAATCCAGGATGAATCGGTAAAAATCAAAGCTATTGCCCGGGAAGCCGGTAGCCGGACAAAAATTGCCGTGGCTTCTGAAATAGAAGGAGTTGACCCGGTTGGCTCCTGCGTCGGACAAAGAGGCACCAGAGTAATGTCAGTAACCAATGAACTCGGCATTGAAAAAATTGATATTATTGAATGGTCAGATGACCCGGAAAAATTTATTGCTGCTTCCCTTTCGCCGGCAAAAGTAAAAGTAGTGGAAATTCTGCCGCGCCGGGAAGCTAAAGCATTGGTGCCGGAAGACCAGCTAAGTTTGGCAATTGGTAAAGGCGGACAAAATGTTCGGTTGGCAGCCAAACTCACCGGCTGGAAAATTGATGTTCGTTCTCAATCGCGACCAGAAGAAACCCACGAAGGCGGAATAGCTGATGTTGAAAAAACAAAAACAGAAGAAGAATAAATATGAATATTTACTCTCTCACATTAGTTCCGGTCGGCATCGCAATTTTATACAGTTTATATTTAATTTTCTGGCTCAAAAAACAGTCGGCCGGCAGTTCAGAAATGGCAGAAATTTCTAAAGCCATTCAGACCGGCTCTTCGGCTTATCTTAACCGACAATATCGCAGTGTTGCTATTGTAGCTGCAATACTTTTTATTATTATTTATATTTTTCTTGGGACCTTATCAGCAATTGGTTTTATAGTTGGAGCAGCTGCTTCAGCTTTAGCCGGCTATATTGGAATGAATGTTGCTGTCCGTTCTAACGCCAAAACCACGGAGGCAGCTAAAAAAGGACTATTGCCAGCTCTCTTATTAGCTTTCAAAGCAGGTTCAGTAACCGGATTTTTAGTAGTTGCCTTAGCTTTATTGGCGGTAGCTGGTTTTTATTTTTTGACCAATGACATAAAAGTTTTAATAAGTTTAAGTTTTGGCGCCAGTTTAATTTCGATTTTTGCCAGGTTAGGCGGAGGTATTTTCACCAAAGCCGCTGACGTAGGCGCTGACTTAGTAGGCAAAGTAGAAGCCGGTATTCCTGAAGACGACCCGAGAAATCCAGCGGTAATTGCTGACAACGTCGGTGATAATGTCGGCGACTGCGCTGGTATGGCAGCTGACCTTTTTGAAACTTATGCTGTTACATTAACTGCCGCAATCCTGCTCGGCTCCATGACAATTGGCGTTGGCGGCATTAGTTTTCCATTAGCTCTGGCTGGTTTGGCAATTGTAGCTTCGGTAATTGGCACTCTGTTTGTTCGATTAGGAAAAAAACAGGACCCCGAAGCAGAGCAAGCTCGCTACGGGGCAGGTATTATGTCAGCTCTTTATAAAGGATTATTTGCTTCATTAATAATTTCAGCAATTTTATTTTATCCGGCAACTAAATTATATTTTTCTGATAATTACTTAAATATTTATCTTTGCGCTTTAATTGGTTTACTAATTACGGCTTTAATGGTAATTATTACCGATTATTACACAGCAAAAAGATTTAGACCGGTTAAATCAATTGCTGAAGCATCACGTTCCGGCCACGGCACTAATATTATTATGGGATTAGCCGTTGGAATGGAATCAACTGGCTTGCCGATTGTCTTAATTATTGCCGGAGTTTTAGCGAGTTTTAGTTTGGCTGGAATTTACGGAATTGCTGTTGCTGCCGTTGCTATGCTTTCGGTTGCCGGCGTAATAATTGCCATTGATTCTTTTGGACCGATTACTGACAACGCCGGTGGTATTGCGGAAATGACTAATCAGCCAAAGGAAGTCCGGAAAATTACTGATGCTCTTGATTCGGTTGGTAACACAACTAAAGCCGTTACAAAGGGCTATGCTATTGCTTCAGCTGGTTTAGCTGCTTTAGTTTTGTTTGCCGGCTATACTGAGGAATTAGCAGGATTTGTCAAAGATATTAGATTTGAACTTCAAGACCCTTACGTTATTGCTGGATTATTCTTAGGCGCGGCTATTCCTTATCTCTTCAGCTCAATGGCAATGCGGGCAGTTGGCAAGACCGCCGGCTCGGTTGTTGAAGAAGTGCGCCGACAATTCAGAGAAATTCCGGGTATTATGGAGCGTAAAGCTAAGCCGGATTACGGCCGAGCTGTTGATATTGTTACTAAGGCCGCTATCAAAGAAATGATTATTCCGGCTTTGATTCCGGTGATTTCGGTTCTTTTAGTTGGATTTTTATTAGGTGCCAAGGCATTAGGAGGATTCTTAATTGGTTCTATTATTTCCGGCTTGTTTATGGCAATTTCAATGACTACTGGAGGTGCGGCCTGGGATAATGCCAAGAAACTTATTGAGGATGGTGAATTTGGCGGAAAGGGTTCGGAAACACATAAAGCAGCAATAACCGGTGACACTGTTGGCGACCCCTACAAAGACACGGCCGGTCCGGCTATCAACCCGTTAATCAAGGTTATTAATATTGTTGCCTTGTTGATTGTAAAATTTCTGAAATAAGGGGGAAAATCTTTTCACTCATAAATCTTTTCTCGCCAGCGGTTTCCACTCAGATAAATTATCCTCGTTCGTCGTCAGAAGTAACGGAAAATATCGAACTCAACCTCGCTACACTCGGGATTCAGACAGCGACATTTTCCTACTTCTTTCCTCCTCACTCGGTAATTTACCGCGCCCGACTTCGCCTTGACGAAGTCATGGCGGGCGGGTGACTTCGCTCCAACATGCTGGCTATGAAAAGATTTATTCGTGTTTTAAAAGATTTTTTTATTATTGGCTACAGAAAAGATTTTCTGTATAATAATATTTATGGAATTATCAACAAGTAATATTTTGTTAATTGCGCTTTACTTTGTAATAGTTTTTGCTATTGGTTTTTGGGTTAGAAGAAAAGAAACTGTACAAGAATACTTAATTGCCGGAAGAAAAATTAAACTATTACAAACTACTGCTTCTATTTTAGCAGTTGTAGGAGGCATGGTATTAGTTACTCAAGCGGCTTTGGCTTATGAATTGGGTTTGGCAGCAGCTTGGTATTGGGTTGGCGCTGCTTTAGGATTAGTTTGTTTAGGATTTGCTGCTAAAAAAATTAAAATCATTGCTGATAAAAACAATTTCCTTACGCTATCTGATTACTTCTTTACAAAATTTGACTATAAAAATGGAATTTTGTCTGCGATTATTTTGTTTATAGCATTTTATGCTTTACTTGTAGGTCAATTTATTGCGGCCGGAAGTTTATTTTCGCCATTACTTGGAATTAAATACTCAACAGCAGTTTTAGTTATGGGATTAGGAACACTTATATATCTTGTTTTAGGCGGATTTAAAGCTGTAATTAAAACGGATTTTCTACAATTCATAATTATGTTTTTTGTTTTTATTTTTATCCTTTCAACTATAAATATAGGAACATATACGCCAGAGCAAATAAATATTACTTCTATTGGCGGACCTTTAATATTTATATTTTTAATTATAGGAATTTTTATAGTATTTGGCGCAGGTGATATTTGGCAAAGAATTTTTGCTGCAAAAGACGTTAAAACGATAAGAAACGCTTCTTTTCTTTCCGCTGCTTTATTTTTAATTTTTGGAATTGTTTTAACTATTATCGGAATAGCTGCTAAAAATAATTTTCCGGATATTAATCCAAGTGAAGCCCTCTATTATGGAATGTTTTACTTGATTCCAACTCAACTGCTCGGTCTTTCAATTATTGTTCTTTTAGCTGCAATAATGTCAACTATTGATACAGAATTATTCTATCTTTCATCAAGTATATCTAAAGATTTTATTCATAGAAAAAAGGCATTATCAGAAGAAAAAATGGCAAAAATTTTGCGTATATCTATTATTATTTTAGCCGCGATTTCTGCGTTAACTGCGATACTATTTACTAATATTATTACTATTCTATTCGGAATACTAAGTTTGACATTAGCAATATCTCCATCAATTATTGCTTCGTTTTTCTGGAAAATAAAAAATAATGCAGTTTTTCTTAGTATGATCGGCGGCTTGCTTGGGTTTATTGTTTTAATAGCCACAAATAACTTTAATCCTGACACTTCAATTATTACATTGCCTTCGGCAATTTTATTTTTAATAATTGGCCAAATAATATTTAAAAAACAAACGGCTCAGATATGATTGAGCCGATAAATTCATAGGTTTTTAGTTGACTTTTTGATATTTAAATAGATAATAAATATATGAATTTAATACCTACAGTAATTGAAAAATCTCAACACGGTGAAAGAGCTTATGATATCTATTCTCGTTTATTAAAAGAACGGATAATTTTTCTTGGCGGTCCGATTACCGACGCGGTTGCCAATACAATAATTGCTCAATTATTGTTTTTAGAACACGAAGATTCTAAAAAAGATATTAAGCTTTATCTCAATACTCCTGGCGGTATGGTTACGGCTGGCTTGGCGATTTATGACACTATTCAACACATCAAGCCTGATGTCTCAACCATCTGCGTGGGAATTGCCGGTTCAATGGGCGCAGTGCTTTTGGCAGCCGGCAAAAAAGGTAAAAGATTTATCCTGCCTAATTCCGAAATTCTGCTTCACCAGGTAATGGGTGGCGGTGAAGGACAAGCCATAGAAGTGGAGATTGCAGCCCGCCATATTATTAAAATTAAAGACCAAATTAACCAAATCTTAACCAAACATACTGGACAACTGTTGTCTAAAATTGAAAAAGACACTGACCGCGACTTTTGGCTTAATGCCAAAGAAGCCAAAGAATACGGCATAGTTGATGAAATTATTAAGGCTAAGAGATAGAAAGCTCTACGAATGGCCACGAATCTTGACTAATGGCTACGAATCACGAATTCGTGATTAGTGGCTATTCGTTATAAATTAGTGGCTATTAGTAAAATTAAATGGAAACATTATATTGGATCATCGGTGCTAGTATATTTGGCGGAATCTTTTCTTTAATTGGAGGATTATTTCTTCTTTATAAAGAAAATTTAGCTCGCCGCCTC
Source organism: Minisyncoccota bacterium (assembly GCA_036444215.1). Classification (GTDB taxonomy): domain Bacteria; phylum Patescibacteriota; class Minisyncoccia; order UBA6257; family UBA9933; genus CAJVXI01. Next base: position 15,823 of record JAZGAA010000020.1, on the reverse strand, counting down.
TCTCTTTATCTGGTAAGTTTTGCTATTGGCGCTCTTTTGGGGGCAGCTTTTTTTGATTTAATTCCTGAGGCGTTAAAACTAAACGGCAACATGCTGCGCCAAAATCTAATTTTAGGCTCAGTTCTTTTGGGTTTTTTAACACTCTTTATTTTTGAGAAGTTTTTGAAATGGCATCACTGCCACGATGAAGAAAAATGCGAAACTCATACTTTCACTTCAACTGTAATTTTTGGCGACGCAATACACAATTTTATTGACGGCGTTATTATTGTTCTAAGCTTTTTGGTTTCCATACCTGTTGGAATCGCCACTTCTTTAGCGGTCTTTTTTCATGAAATCCCTCAGGAAATCGGTGATTTTGGCGTTCTGCTTCACGCTGGCTATAGTAGAAGAAGAGTAGTTATTATAAATCTCCTCTCAAGCTTAGCAACGCCTTTAGGGGCAATAATAGCTTTTTTGGCAGCGCCGCTTTTTATTAACAAACTTCCATTTTTATTGTCTTTTGCTGCTGGTTCGTTTATTTATATTGCCGCTACTGACCTCTTGCCTCATATTCATCGCAAAACAAAAGGGTCTGACTTTTCTCATTTTTTCATAATTGTTTTAGGAATTCTGGCGATATTTAGTATTGGGATTTTGTTACCGGAATGATATAATTTAATTATGTCCATAGCTTTTTTTGAAATTGAAAACTGGGAAAAAGATTATTTGAAAAATGCTTTGCCTGAGCAGGAAATTTTATTTTCTGAAAATAAACTAAATAAAGATAATCTGCCCGCTGAAAAAGATGCTGATATTATTTCGGTTTTTGTTGGTTCAAAAATTGATAAAGAAGTTATTGATAATTTTCCTAATTTAAAACTAATTACCACCCGTTCAACCGGCTTTGACCATATAGATTTAAAAACTACTAAAGAAAAAAACATTAAAACCGCCTATGTCCCGGGATATGGCGATAATACCGTTGCAGAGATGGCTTTTGGCTTGATTCTTACTCTTTCCAGAAAAATTTATGAGGCCTACGATCGCATTCGCGAAACCGGCAGTTTTTCTTTGGAAGGATTAAGGGGGTTTGACTTAAAAGGGAAAACTATTGGGATTATCGGCACTGGCCGGATTGGTAAATATATGATAAAAATCGCCAAAGGGTTTGATATGAATGTAATTGCTTTTGACGCTTATCCTAATAAGCAGCTTAGTAAAGAAATGGATTTTCAGTACGTTGATTTGGATAAATTACTCGGTCAGTCAGACATCATTAGTTTACATATCCCATATCTTAAATCTACTCATCACTTAATAAATTCTGGAAATATCAACAAAATCAAAAAAGGCGCCATACTTATAAATACTTCTCGCGGCGCGGTAGTAGAAACAGCTGCTTTGGTTAAAGGATTAAATGAAAGAATTTTAAGCGGCGCTGGTTTAGATGTTTTAGAAGAAGAAGGTGCAACCCAAGATGAAAAATCTTTTCTTCTCTACGGACATCCTAAAGAACATGATTTAAAAACTATTTTGGCAAACCATGTTTTAATTGATATGCCCAATGTGATTATTACGCCGCATAACGCTTTTAACACTCAAGAAGCGCTCCAGCGAATTTTAAATACGGATATTGAAAATATTAAATCTTTTTTGGAAAAAGGAGAGACGACTTTTCCGATTAAGGCCTAAAAAAACGGCTCATATATATCTGAGCCGTTTTTTTATATTAAACCTACTTTGTTTTTTATTATTTTAATCTTTCTCTCCGCTTTTTTGTTGGCTTTTTTACTGCCGATTTCCATAATCTTTTTAATCTTGGACGACTGCCTTTTTAATTGTTTCTTCCTTTCTTGAAAAGGCACGAGGTGTTTAATGACGACTTCAGCCAAATCCTTTTTAAAGTCCCCGTATCCTTTGTTTTTAAATTTATTCTCTATCATCTTTATTGTCTGCCCGCTTAAAATTCCGTATATCTTCATTAAGTTAGAAATTGCCGGTTTGCGTTTCCAGTCGTATTTAATTTCTTTACCGGAATCAGTGACGGCTTTTTTGATTTTTTCACTAATTTCTTTTGGCGAATCATCTAAAAACAAGCATCCTGACGGCTGAGATTTTGACATCTTTTTATGCGGATTATCCAAACTCATTAGCCTTGGCGCTTCTGTTAAAAGCGGCTTTGGCTCAATAAAAGTTTTTCCGAATCTACGATTGAATTTTCTTGCTATAGCGCGAGTGAATTCCAAGTGCTGCAGCTGATCTTCTCCAACTGGAACAAATTTGGCGTCGTAAAGCAAAATATCTGCGGCCATAAGAACAGGGTATTCTGCCAATCCGAAATTTGATTTCTCAACTATTTTATCGAACTTCTCTTTTGTAATTCTTTCTTTATCGGAGGTCTTAAGCGGCTGCAAAACTTTTTCCTTAAATGCTGTCATGCGCAATAATTCACTCACCGGCGTAAGTGTACTCAAAATCCACTTTAACTCCTGTACGAACTTAACTTGCGATTGCTGAAAAATAACTGATTTGTCATGACTAAGTCCCGCCGCCAAAAAATCAGCCGCTAAATTTAAAATATTTTTGCTCAAATCTTTAGCGTCCGGATTTTCCGTAAGCGCGTGAAGGTCAGCAACAAAAAAATAGCATTCATAACGGCCAGAATTCTGTAAATCAACGAAATTCTTCAAAGCCCCGAAATAGTTTCCAATATGAAGTTTTCCAGTCGGCTGAACACCGGAGATTAAAATTGGTTTGCCCATAATTTTTTACACCTCAATTACAACCGGTAATATCATCGGTCTTCTCTTGGTCTTATTATACAAAAATTGGCCGATTTGGTCTCGTATTAAAGATTTAATGTAATCTGGCTCAAGATGCTGATGGCGGGGAATGCGGCTGATAATACCCTTAATGCGTCTTCTGAGCTCTTCAACCAATTCTTTACTTTCTCTAAGATAAATAAAACCGCGGGAAATAATATCCGGATTTTTAAGAAAACGACCGGTCTGGCGATCCAAAGTAGCGATAATCACTACCATTCCTTCCTGGGCTAATGTCCGACGGTCTCTTAGAACCACCTCTCCAACATCACCAACTCCTAAGCCGTCAACCATTACATAAAAAGCCGGCACATCTTCTTCAGTTATTTTGACTGAATTCTTTTCCATTAAAATAACCTGGCCATTGTCAGCTATTATTGTTTCTTCTGGTCTAAGATTTAATACCTCTTGGGCGTGCTGGGCGTTTCTCCAACGCATAAAATAAAAACCGTGCATTGGAATAAAAAACTTTGGCCTGACAAGTTTCATGACTGTCTTCAACTCTTCTTGAGGAGCATGTCCGCTGGAATGGATATCTATCATTTTATAGTGGTAAATCAAAGCGCCCTGGCGGGCAATGTCGTCTTTAATCACCTGAACGCTGTTCTCGTTTCCCGGAACAATTGACGATGATAAAATCACTGTGTCGCCTTTTTTAATCTGGATATGGCGATGTTCGCCGTTAGCAATTCTCATTAAACTGGCATTTGGTTCGCCTTGAGCGCCAGTGCAAAGAATTAAAAGTTTGTTATCGTGATATTTTTTAATTTCCTCCAAAGGAATAATTGTCCCTTTCTTAACTTTCATAAAACCAAGATTCCTGACAATCTGAATGTTTGTTTTCATTGAAAATCCGCTAATGGCGATTTTTTTATTAAGCCGTTCGGCGATTTTAATAATTTCCGCCAAGCGGTCCAAAAGCGAAGCGAAAGTGCCGACAATAATCCGACCTTCGGCTTTCTTAAAAAGATTTTCCAATTCTTGCTCTACCACTCTTTCAGAAACCGAATAGCCCGGCTCTTCAGCCCCGGTTGATTCAAGTAAAAGTGTATGAATTTTTTTATCGCCAATCTTTTTCCAGACATCCAAATCGCGCGGCTTGCCGTTAATGTCGTAATCAAACTTAAATTCTCCGCCATGGACAATTTTCCCTATTGGAGTATCTAAAGTTAAACCAAATCCTTCAGGGATATTATGCGCAAGCCCAAAAAATTCAGCCTTAAAATTCTTGGAAAGCTGGCGGCTGTCATTAGTTTTAATAATTTCAAAATTAAGTTTTGGCGCATTAGAATAATCTCTTTGGCGCTTATTAATTATTTCTTTAGAAATTGATGTTGTAAAAATAGTCGGATTTCCTAATTTCTCCATAATATGGGGAATGGCGCCGATGTGGTCATAATGGCCGTGAGTGATAATTAATGCCTTAATATTTTCTTTTCTCTCTTCAAGATAAGCAATGTTTGGAATTATGTAGTCAATCCCAGGGGTTGTTTCTTCAGGAAACTGAAGTCCGGCGTCAATAACAATAATCTCATCTTTATACTCAAAAACCATCATATTGCGGCCAACCTCCTCAAACCCGCCAATCGGAATAAATCTAACCGCCTCTTCTTTTTGAAGAGTTCTTTTTGTAGTTTTAATTATTTTTTGTTTAAACATATACTAAGAATAACTAATTTTGAATTTTGAACCAATTTCTAATTTTATAATGTTTAAATAATTAAAACATTAAAAATTGATTAGAAATTAGTAATTAGAAATTTAATTCATGTGCCCAGGGTGGGACTTGAACCCACACGTCCTTACGGACATTAGCTCCTGAAGCTAACCTGTCTGCCAATTCCAGCACCTGGGCAACAATATAAAAGCCCAATAAAATTAATCTAATTTAAATAATTTATCAACTCTCAAAACATCCTTATATTTTTCCGGCTCGCTCAAAAAATCCAGATTTTTCAGTTCTTTGGGCAATTCTTTTGGCTTTAGTTTAATAAGTTCTGGAATTTTTTTGTAATTTTCGTTTTTTTCAAAAGTTATATTGCCGTTCCCGTTTCTTAAAGCACGATAGCAAAACCCGTTGTATTTCTTTATTAAATCATACTGGTTTTTAACATTGACATTAGTCCAGTTTGAAAGAAGAAGGTTTTTTGATTTGTCCGGATTGATATTCGTAAAGCCGAAGTCCGGTAGAATAATAAATTTATCTCCTTTACTAGCCTCAATCAGATACGCTTTCTCAATTATATCAGATTCGGCTCCGTATTGCTGTATAAACGCCATTGTTTTTCCTTCAATCACTTCAAATAATTCAGCGTACCCTTGTGTGTGATAATGTCCGAATGTCCGAGGTAATTCTCTGGCCGTGTCTTTCGCGTAAATAAGCGTCAAATCATAACGTAGGTCGCCTTGCCAATCTTTGCCTCGACACACATCATAGCCGATTTTATATTCTATTTTTCCTTTTTCACAAAAATTTTCCATGCCAATGTTGTTTGAATTTAAAGCAGTTTTGTACCTCCGACGTTCCGTCGGAGACAAAGCCCTTTACCTGAATCTTCTCTCTGTTTTCAAATACCATCTCTCAATATTTTCAAAACGCTCACTTGGTAGAGGAATAAATTTTTCCTCAAAACCACCGAGTTGGTTTTTGCTGATATAGAAATAAAACGGAGAATAAAGAAAGATTGCCGGCTGGTCACCTATAATTAACAGTTGAAGTTTATTTAAATTTCGCTGTCGGCTTTCTTCTTTTAAACTCTCTCTGATTGACTCAATTAAAGCATCTGCCTCTTCATTATCATAAAGAGACAGGTTTAGCCCGGGATAAAATCTTTCCGAAGAATGCCAAAAAGAGAAAAGGTCGGGGTTTCTTCCGAAAATATTGCCGAATAAAATCATTTCATAGTCGCGAGTTTTAATTATTTCATTGTTAATGTCAGACGGCTGGAGAATTATTAAATCTAACTTAACGCCGATTTTTCCCCAATCTTCCTGAATAATATTTGCTGTTTCAGTTAAAAACGGTATTTCCGGAACAACCAATTTAAATTCTAACTTTAAAATTTCCTCTTTTTTGCCATTGGTAAAATCTTTCTCCCGAATTCCTTCATCATTAACCTGCCATCCATCATTATCTAAAAGTTGATTAGCCTCTTCAAATTCAAACCCCAAAGAATTCTCCTGAAAAATATCGGGGCTATACCCTTCCATTGATGGAATTAAAGGACCAAAAGCAGCTATGGCATGATTTAAAAAAACTTCTTCAATAATCGTCTGACGATCAGTAGCTAAATCTAAGGCCAGCCGGATATTTCTCTCGCTTAATAACGGCTGAGAATTGCCATTAAAAAAAACAGCATAATATCTGGGCATTATAAGCTTAAAGACCTGATAATCAAGTTTAATGCCCGTTAAGCTTTTCGGATTAACGCCTCCAAAACCATCAATTACTCCGGAATTAAAAGCCTCAATTAATTCATTATTATTGAGAAAAAATTTAAAAATTATCTGGTCCAGATATGGCTTTTGGCCAAAATAATTTTCGTTTCTTATAAGTTTATAATCGGTAATAAAACCGTCACGGCGTTTCTGAAGGGAATCAAATTTAAACGACCCGCTGCCAATTGGTTCAAGATTATAATTAGAAAGCTTGAGATTAGCAGCCGGAATATCGCTAAAAAGATGTTTGGGAATTGGTTTTAATTCTTTAAGTGTGCCTTCAAAAAACGCATAGGGGGCTGATAAAATAAATTTTACTTCCCGTTCACTAATCCGTTCGGCAACTACCCCCTGCCAATTAGAAAAGAACGGAGAGCGAGTATCGAAGTCCTGAATGGTTCTAACTGTAAAAATTACATCATCGCTGGTAATGGTTTTCCCATCATGCCAAAAAACATTTTCTTTAAGCCGAACGTTCCAAACTGCACCTTTGCTATTCATTTTATAACTCTCAGCTAAATCAAGGAGGTCGCTAAAAATCAATTCGGTTAAATCTCTGTCAGAATCATTATTACCGACTAAAACTGGGTTAATAAAAGTCGGCTGACCGATTATTCCTTCTCTATATTCTCCGCCGCTAACCGACACCAGAAAGGTGTTCTGATTTATAAACTTAATTAAAAGAAAAATAGAAGAAATGATAAATACCAAAAAAGAGGCCAAAAAAATATATCGCTCATAACGAGAAAAAGATTTAAGAATTTGAGGTATTCTGTTAAACATTCAATCTACAATCTACTAATTTTAATTTAGAGGAGGAGGTTGACCAACGATAAGCCGGCAAAAAGAATGACTAAAATTATAGTGCCCCGGAAAATAAGTTTTTCCAAGCCGCGACGCTTTTGATAAAATTCTCCTTCGCCGCCGCCGCCAAACATGCCGGAAAGTCCGGAAGACCGCTCTTGAAGAAGAATTAAAATAATCAAAACAACAGAAATGATGATTTGGGCGATGGAGATTATCATTGTTTATATATCCTTTTTGCCGAAAAATTAATCAAGATATTTACGGCGCTTACAATTAAAGTCGCGTAAACCAAAGCCGCGAGCCCAATAATAGTAATCTCGTTGGAAAAAATGTCAAGAATATAAAGCGTTAAAGCATTAACTAAAATAATGCCTAATCCAAGAGTTAAAATAATTATTGGAGTTAAGACAAGTTTAATAAAAGGTCTGATAAAGACATTAATCAAAGTCAAAATCGCGGCAACAGTAAGATAGTTTATAAAACCCGGCGAAATCTCAAAACCCTCAACAAAATAAGCCGCTGCCAAAAGCGCCACTAAATTAGAAAAAAGAAAAAAAACTAGTTTAGAAAAAAGCTTCATATTAACATGTTATCATATTACTAACTCCTTTAGCAAACTTATGCCGGTCATCTCTTTGGGTTTAGGAATGTCCATCAACTCAAGAATTGTCGGAGCTATATCAGCAAGTATGCCAATTGTTTTGCTTTCTGATTTATAAATTTCTGATTTACTTTTGCTTCTCTCATATTCTTTAGCAACTAAATAAACTGGAACCGGATTAGGGTCGTGTTTGGTTTCCGGGACGCCGGTTAATGGATTGAACATTCTCTCAATATTGCCGTGATCAGAGGTAATAATTAAAATTGCGTTTTGTTTCAAAACAACTTCCTTCACTTTACCGATTTCTTCGTCAATTACTTTAATCGCTTGAATAGCGGCTTGATAATTGCCGGTGTGGGCAACCATATCCGGGTTGGCATAATTTGCCAAAATAAAATCAAAACCCTTGTCCTCAATAGCTCCAATTATCCGATTAGTAATCTCAGCAGCCATCATTTCCGGATGTTCATCATATCGAATTACTTTTTGAGAGGGAATTAATATCCGATATTCATTTTTAAACGGCACTTCTTTTTGACCGTTAAAAAAATAAGTAATGTGGGCATATTTTTCGGTTTCCGCCACCCGAAATTGACTTTTTTGATTGTCAGCTAAAACTCTACTTAAAGGATTTTCTATTTTTTTTGACTGAAAAATTACCAGGGCCTTAAATCTATCATCATAACTAATCATTGTCGCTATATGGAGATTGGAGAAATTTTTAATCGGAAATTGAGCAAAATTACTGTTAATAAACGGCTCAACAATTTGACGCATCCGGTCTTCACGAAAATTAAAAAAAATCACTGCGTCGTTTTCTTTAATGCCACGATTTTTTGACTCAGGACCAATTAGTACCGGTTCAACATACTCATCATTAAGATTTTTCTGATAGGTGTTTTTAATATGGCTCTCAAAATCATCTATAGAGGACCCTTCACCAACTAAAACCTGATAGGCCTTTTTGGTTCTGTCCCAATGTTTATCACGGTCCATGGCATAGTAACGTCCGGCAATACTTGCTAATTTGTCTTTTTGCAAACGCCTCAACAACTCAATTGCTGACTGGGGCGGGCTATCACGGCCGTCGGTAATTAAATGAAGATTTACTCTTCCGGATAAACCTTCTTGCTCGGCAAATTTGAGTAAGGCCTCTAAATGCTCAAAAGAAGAATGGATATTCCCTTTGCTCAAAAGACCAATAAAATTAACTTGGGAATTATTTTTTTTGGCATGTTCAAATACTTCTCTTAATATCTTATTTTTAAAAAAAGTGCTGTCTCTAATAGTTAAAGTAATCCGGGGATAATTTTGATAAATAATCTTACCGCCTCCCAAATTTAAGTGTCCAACCTCGCTGTTCCCTTCTTCACCCCAAGGAAGACCAACGGCAATCCCCGAGGCCTGAAGGGCGCCGGCTGGAAAATTGCTTTTAATATAATTAATATTTGATGGTTTAGCTATGAAAATCGGGTTAGATTCATTCTGACGGCCAATCCCCCAACCATCTAAGATTGCTAAAATAACGGTTCGTTTTGACATTTTTTTATTATAGCGCTATAATGGATTTAATTAAAGGCAAATGAAGTATTTAACAAACAACCAAATATATGAATTACCAAAATCCACTTTTTTGGGTTGCTTTAATTACTTCGGGATTAGTTGCCGGCTATTTTATCCGACAATTAATTGCCGTCAGGCAGGACAGCTCAATTGAACAAAAAATCAAAAGGCAGCTTGAGGAAGCTAAGGCAAAATCTAAAGAAATAATTCTTGAAGCCCAGGAAAAAGCCACTGGGTTACTTGAAGAAATAAAAAAAGAGGAACGAGAACGAAAAACTCAACTTAATCGCTTAGAGGAGCGTCTTCTTAAAAAAGAAGAGTTCACCGAAAAACAGTTATCTGATTTAAGATTACGCGAATCCCAAGTAAGTCAAGATATTGAAAAGTTAAAAACCGCTAAGACCCAAATTGAAGAGCTGAATAAAAAAGCCGATTTGGAACTTGAAAGAATTGCCAAGCTGTCTTTTTCTGAAGCCAGAGATTCGCTTCTAAAAGAAACCGAAAAAAAATATCAACAAGAGATTGCTTCAGTTATCCAAAAATTAGAAGGGAAAAGAAGAGAAGAAATTGAACGTCGAAGTTTAGAAATTATTACCACCGCTATCCAGCGTTATGCCCGTTCTCATGTGTCGGAAATAACAACTACGGCATTCAATCTTCCCGACGAGGACCTTAAAGGTAAAATTATCGGCCGAGAAGGAAGAAATATCAGGACATTGGAACGACTGACGGGTGTAGAATTAATAATAGATGAAACGCCCGATAGTTTAATAATTTCCTCATTTGATCCGATAAGACGGGAAATTACCAAATTAACTTTAGAGAAATTAATTAAAGACGGTCGGATTCAACCGGCAAAAATTGAAGAAAAAGTTGAAGAAGCGCGGTCTGAAATAAATAAAAAAATCACTGAAACTGGCGAAGCAGCAGCTTATGAAGTAGGCGTATATGACCTGCCTAAAGAAATTATTCAACTATTGGGACGGCTTCATTTTAGGACCAGCTACGGACAAAATGTCTTGGTTCACTCTATTGAAACCGCTTATTTAGCATCAATGATGGCCTCGGAACTTAATTTAGATATTGAAACTGTTAAAAAAGGAGCTTTGTTGCATGACATTGGCAAAGCCATTGACCATGAAGTACAAGGCAGTCACACTGAATTGGGAATGAGGATTTTGAAAAAATACGGAATTGCCGAGGAAATAATCAAATCAATGGAATCTCATCATGAAGAATATCCTTTTAGCACTTCGGAATCGTATATTGTTGCTGCTGCTGATGCTCTATCAGCTGCCAGACCAGGAGCCAGACGCGATACATTGGAAAATTACATCAAACGTTTGGGAGATTTAGAAAAAATAGCTTCTGAATTTGAAGGCGTTAAAACCGCTTATGCTATTTCCGCGGGCCGGGAGTTAAGAGTTTTTGTGGTGCCGGAGAAAATTGATGACTTCAAAGCCCTTCAATTAGCCAAAGATATTGCCAATAAGATAGAATCTGAACTAAAATATCCAGGAGAGATTAAAGTAAACGTCATAAGAGAAATAAGGGCGGTAGAGTACGCAAAGTAGTTGACTAGTTGATTAGTTAGCTAGTTTAATTAGTTAACAGATTAAAGGTTGTTTTTAGTAGATTTTTCCTATATAATCTACTATAATTAATATACGTTAAGATAAAGGTCGAGAGAATTAAATCACTAATCTTTAATTTAAATTATGAAAAAAGTAGAATTAGCCGAAGCATTAATGACTTCTGCTGGAATTGAAGTTAAAAAACAGGCAATTGAAACTGTTGACGCTGTATTTGATATTATTACCAAAACATTATCAAAAGGAGAAGAAGTAGCTATTCCCGGTTTTGGCGTTTTTAAAGTTGCCAAAAGAGCTGCTCGAATGGGAGTTAATCCAAAAACTGGAGAAAAAATTCAAATTGCAGCTTCAATTAAACCAAAATTTCGAGCTGGTAAAGCGCTCAAAGAAGCTGTTAAATAAAGATAAATAAAAATTGAACAAAATAACCCCGACATTACGTCGGGGTTATTTATTTTAGCACTCCACTTATCTCTAAACTCATTTCTTGAAGAATCTCGTAAGCTGACTTCATCTTTTGTAAAGACACCTCTAAATCTTCGCCATCAAGACCAAGTCCAGCTGCTTCTTCTAATTTATTAGTAACTTCCTTTAATAAAACCTTTAATTCGTTAAGAGTTGCCAGGTCTGCCAAACTTTTATCTTCAAGTTCCTGAATATTATATTTAACATCATCTAATCTTACCTGAATTAAAGCTGTCATTTCGTTTGCTTCGGCAACTAAATCATTTTGATTTAAACCCGGTAAAAATATTGGTGATAAAATTTGATTAATGTATGAAACGCTAAAAACAATTATTAAAACAAAAACTCCGGAAACTGCCATAATGGCAATCGGATTAATTTTTCTAACTCTTGTTTCATAGTGCGGTGAAGATAAAATCAAAAGTCGCGACCGCTTGGCATATTCGTCATCGGGTCTAATCTGCTGTAAATCTTTTAAATTTTTGAGTAAATCCTTTGGCATAATAATTCATGCTTCATTATTCATAATTCTTTTTAGATTCTTTATCGCTCTATACTGTAATAATCTCACGGCGCCAGAACTCTTATTAAGCGCTTTTGCCACTTCCTGCGACGAAAGGTCCTCAACAAACCTCATAATAATCACATCTTGTTGTTCCGGATTAAGTTGAGTAATGGCTTCTCTGACTTTTTCAAGCTCTAAATTACTGTCAATTATTTTCTCGCTAAAACTTTCAATCTCCGGGTCGGCAATATTTTCTAAACTGACATTTTTCTTTTTTGTTCGGTAATAATCAATTACTTGATTTCTGGCAATTCTATAAAGAAAACTTGAAAACGGAAATCCTTTAAATTTGTAGTTATCAATATTCTGCCAGGCGCTTAAAAACACCTGATGGGTAAGGTCCTCGGCTTCCTCACGGTGGCTGACTTTAAGATAAATAAACCGATAAATTCTTGGTTGGTAGTGATCGTAAAGTAAGCCAAAAGACGAGGACTTACCCCGGATGGCACTTTTTATTATATTTTTCTCGCCATCTAACATATAAAACGAATTAGTGCTTAATTAGTTTCTTTATAATGACAATTTAGAGACAAAAAGTAAACCCCGCACTGAAATTCGTAGAATTTCTAGTGCTGGGTAAACCACCACCCACTTAAATAAATTTCTAAAAACCTGGAGTAAATTTTATTAAGAGCCAAATTAACAAAGATAAAATTCCGATAATAATCAAAAATCTAATTATAACTTTTAAGGTAACTGTTGAAAAATGACTGTGAATTTTCGACGTCTGTCTTATTAATGAGTGACGCAAGCCGCGCTGAGGATTTTTTTGCAATCCTTCTTCGCCGGCCAAATGATATTCCAAATCTTGGTGCCGCAATAACATTATGTAAAGCATTATCATTAATACCGCGATTCCAACTATTACAATAATTACAATTGCCCAAGTCATTGTTGTAGAAACTCCAAACAAACTTCCGATTGCCCTGCTGGCTCCGCTTTCTTCAGCTACTAATTTTTGTAATGCTTCAAGATTGCTCTCAATTGCATTTAAGCTTTCTTGATTTTCCCGATAAGCTATAATGTGCTCTTGCGGTGTGGCTTTGTATTCATTTTGTTTTCTAATAATTCCGTCTAATAACCTGTCAGCATCGCTTTTCAAAGTAACAGCTTGGGCAAAGAAAGCTGTCTTTTCTAACGGCTTTATCAATTCTTCAAATTGGTTTCTCAAAGAATCAATATCCTCTTCGTGAACTATCCAGATATCTTTAATTTCCACTCTTTTGGTTGCTGACTCACCAGCTGCTAACCTTATTTCCTTATGAACATACCAGAGATTATTTTCTTCATCAAAATCCAATATTAAATCTCCGCGGTCAATAATATGTTCCGGTTTAACTTCTCTTGGCAGATACGCTTCAAATGGGATAATTTGAGACTGAGAAACAGACGGATTAATTACTAACATTTTCAAAACAACAGAACCCCATTCAAACCAGGTTTTAATAACCGGTTTATTCGCCGCTTTATCAATAAGTAATTTATTAACGTCAAGTAAAGCCCTAAGTTCGGAAAGCTTGTTTTTTAGATAATCTATGTCATTTGCCTGTTCTTGTTCTAATTTGAAAATATTGCACAATCCGCAACCCTCAACGCCGGCTACTGTTTCCAAATCTCCTGCCATAGCTCTAAGCGTTTCATAAACTGAAGTTCCTAGATTTTGCGACGGTATGGCGTGATATCCTAATTCTTCTTGAACTTCTAAAAGCTTGCTGTAAATAGTGTTTAAGCTTACTCCAACCGTAACTCCGCCGCCTGATGGCGCTTCTGGGGCTGGTTCTTCGCCAGCAGTAAATGTCCTGGATGCCCCTGAAGTTTCGCTTCCCCAATAAACCACGACTTTGAACCAATAATCTCCCGTATTGGAAACAGTTAATCCTAAATCAGTTGTCCAATCTTGTCCGGCATTAAGATACTTGGCTGCATTAGCATAAGCTACATCATCTCCTCCTCCACATTGATTGGCCTCTGTGGACACCACGCAATATTCATATTGATATTCATAGCCGGTAGAGCCCTCATTGGAAATAGTTGTATTGGCAGAAATTGATGGAACCGTAGTATCGCTCATGCTATTTATAACTACCTGGGCTGGCGAGCCCTCTACTTCCCAATAGTCGTTCAACTGGACGTTTGCCGAACCGCCCAAATCAACACTAACCAATGTTTCCCAGGTTCCATTGGCTGCTCCTGAGACGACCGTATAAACAAATTCATACACACCAGTAGAAAGCTTGGTCATTGTAGTGCTGGTAGCTGTTGCTCTTAAAGCGTCATAAAGAACAATAGATGGCGTAGAAGAAGCATCTACTGGATTACTTTCATAATCAGTTATTACTAATTTAGCCCGATAATTCTTCGTCTCTACAATCTCTCCAATATCAGAAAGTTCAAGATTATAACCAAGCAACTGCGAAGCGCGGATAAGGTCAACTACCGTATCTAATGTATTAATTTTCGTCTCTAAAGTGTCTAATTGATCTAATTTTGTTCTTACATCTTTAATAGCCCCGAATAACGTAGAAGTCGCGGTATCAGTTGGTATCCCAATATAACCTTCTACTGAATCAACATAACCAGCTAAAGTAGTTAAATCAGTTGAGCTAGCGCCCCTAATATTACTCTCTAAAGTATTTAAATTCGTAAGAGTGGCTAAGGAGCCGGAAGTTAATGTTGAAGTACTTAATCCTCTAGTTGGAGCATAAGTGTTATTCCAGACATCAGCAGCTAATGAACCGAAAGCTGTCATAGTACGACTGGCATTACTCCAAATATCCGTTACCAAAGTGCCGAAGCTGGTCAAAGTTCGGGTGCTATAATTCCAAATCTGATAAACTAATCTGTCTTCATGAAATAAAACGTATTTATCGCTTGCTGAAATCGCGTTTGTAAACGGCGAAGAAACAGTTATGGTATCTGTAGACGCAACAAAATCGGAAACCGTTCTTTCTTCGCCGAAATTAGAACCTGACATCATTATCAAACGATAATTATTCCAATAGTCATCCGGGTGTGTTAATTCTGAATCAACTAAAGTAGAACTACTTGAACCTACATCAGCAAACCCGCTGAAATCAAAAGTTACTCCTCTAATTAAATCAACGTCGTATTCAATAGCATCAACCACGGATTTTTCCGCCACTTGAGCAATGGCAGTAGAGGTGGTTACACCGGCAATATATTCTGAACTAGTGGCAATTTGTCTAGAAGTTAATTTTCTAGCGGCATAGCTCCAAACTTTAGCAATAGCATTGTTAGCCGTGTCCAAAGTTGAACCAGTGTAAGACCAAATTGTCTCAACAATAGTTGTTGTTGAATAAAAAGTTGGACCGACAAAAAACGATTTGTCAGTTGATATCAAACTACTGTCAGTGCTTGTGCCGCACGTCATTATGCCGCGGTAAAAACCTAAAGTTGAAGAAGTATAAAAAGTGTAGCTATACCAGCCATCAGAGCTGGTTGACATTGAAGCATTATTAACCCATACGCTTCCTGAAGTGTCTCTGATCGTAATATTGCAAGCCGGGGTAGTGGTGGCAATATAATCATCATCAAAAAGAAACTCTCCGACTGTTGAGGTGGAATTCGGTTCAAATCTCTGGTAAAGCGCTGACTCTGCAAAAACAAAATTGGCAAAAACCGTAACAAAAGTTACTGCCAAAGATAAAATTAATAATAATTTACCAGCTTTCATTATTTATAAAAAATATTTAATGATTTATTGATTTAAATCATTCTTTGTTTCTTCTTTTGTCTCTTCTTCTCCTTTCGCTGCTTTTCTTAAATGTCGAACAGCGTCGCCAATTCCCCTGGCCAAATCCGGAATCTTTTTAGCCCCGAAAAGCAACACCAAAATAATGGCGATTATTATTAGTTCTTTTGTACCAATACCGAACATTATTATTAAATCTCAAATCTCAAGCACCAAATTACAAATAATACTCAATGACCAAAATTCTAAACACGTGTTTTGAATTTAGAAATTGGG
>JAZGAA010000019.1:0-10416 GCA_036444215.1 Minisyncoccota bacterium | reverse complement strand
AAGAGAATATATTTTATAATATAAATAGTTATCCACATGTTTATTTATTTGATATTTTCACTATGGTATAATTTAAATAAATGGATAAAGCTAATATTTATAAATTAATAAGCATTCTTTTAATAATCACTGTTTCTTTTCTTTATGTTCATCAAGTCCAGGCCGGAGGCGTAGTTAAGGTTATTGCAAAGGTTGTTAAAACCGTGGTAGATGTCGTGGTAAAAGCAGCTCCTTATATAATTGGTGCGGTGATTGGGTTAGCGACTGGAGGATTAGCTTTTGGATTAATGGCTGCATTCATTGGCGCTGGTATTGGCGTTGCCACTGTCGGCGTCATTGACTACACTACCTGTTGGATAAATGTTTTGTGGAATGATTGCGAAAATGGAGGCGGCGGAAGCAGCATAGGAAGCGCCGTCTTACAAGTAGATGTTCAAGTCAACGGTTCTGATGGTCCAGTTACCTTTATAGTTCCTGCCACTTTTAATGTTGAATGGTCAACCATAGCGGCTAAATCCTGCGCCGCTACAGGTGATTGGGAAGGAGATATTCCTGGCAGGTCAGGAACGTCAAAAATCTCTAACTTGGGCATAGGGGATTACAATTACGGCGTTAAATGCGTTAATGAAAACAACAAAGAAGCTTCTGATAATGTTATAGTTTATGTTGTTGGTCCGGAAGTTGACCTCTTTGGACCGTCAACAGTTGAAATTCCCGACCCGCTTACTTTGAATTGGACATCAAGCAATGTAAGTTCTTGTTTGGCTTCCGTAGAGTGGAACGGCAGCAAACCTTTTTCTGGTCCTGAAACCATTTGGTCGTCAACTCAAGCCAGCCAGCGGGGCGACCATACATTTACTCTTACTTGCTCTGATAATTTTGGGAATTCTGATTCTGACAGCCATACAGCAACAATTATTCAGGTCCCAAGATGCAGTTTTACAGCTAATCCTTCAACTATTATTTTGCCTGAAAGCTCTATTCTTGAGTGGAGTTGCCAGTACGCTGATTCTTGTTCTATTAGTCAAGGAATCGGCAGTGTAGATTCTATTTCAGGAACTAAGGAAGTAAGGCCAACCGAAACCACAACCTTTATTTTGGCCTGCCAGGGGTTGGACGGCGAAAAATATTGGACAGCTACGGTCTCTGTTGAAGAATCAGGGCTTTTTAGATGGAGAGAGATAATACCGAGATAAGATAAAAAAGGGGGACAGAGAAGAATGGAACTATTTAATAAACAAACAACAAGGTCAAGAATTTAACTAAAAGCTAAAAGCTAATCATATGGATGAACAATTTTCAACAACTTCAACAGCTTCGGGAATTGATAAATTCAAACTTGGCAAAAAATGGTTTTGGATTGGAATAGTAATGGCTTTTTTAAATGTATTAGGCGGGCTAATTTATGGCGTTGTTTTGGCGATTGAAAAAAATCACCGAAAAGAAGGTTTAATTATTATTACTTGGGCTGTTGTTTGGGCATTAATAGGATTTCTTATCATCGGCCCGTGGCTTGTTAAATCCGGAATAGTGCCTCAATTTGAGTTAATAAGATAACAAAAATTGAAAAATTTATAAACAAAAAATCTTACGATTCCTAACATCGTAAGATTTTTTGTTTGTGCGGACCCGACCGGATTTGAACCGGCGATTTCCTGCGTGACAAGCAGGCGTGTTAACCGGGCTACACTACGGGTCCTTTAAATAAATATTATCACTATTTATTATTTATTTCAATTGTTTTGCTATTTCTTCAAAGCGAGTTGCAATAATTGGCGTGGGGCTTACAAAAAAAATAGCCCTGAGAAACTCAGGGCTATTGCAGTATAATTCATCAGATGAATCGTTTTATCAACACAACATTATAATCTTTTGGAAGATTTATCACAGAGTCTTCTACTACTCCAGAGGCAATTGAATTATTACAGGCATGGATTATTCTGGAAGCATCGGTGTAAATTACGACATGGCCGATATACATTTTTTTCTTCGGAAAAAGGCCATGGTGGTAATGACCGCGTTCGCCCTCGTAAAATATCACATCGCCTGCATTTACCTCGTCTCCTCTTTTGCCGCTTACTTCTTTTCCGATTGGTGCTGCTGCCTGAAGAATAGTTGAGCGAGGGAGCGTAATGCCGACTTGTTTAAAGACGTGTTGTGTAAAAGATGAACAATCAAATTCCGTCTGCTTATCGGCATCTTCCTCTAAGTAGGCACCGCGTTTATACGGCGCTCCAATCATACTTCTTGCTACTGCTATTAATTTTTCAATTCTTTCTTCTCTATTCATTTTCCCTCCTTATAAAGTTTTTAATTTGCTGATTTGTTTTTATTAAAGATAACCGATTTAGCCCCCTGTGTCAATTATAAGTTGATTTATATTATAATTTACTGCTATAATGCTAACGCGGGGAGGAGTAACGGTTGCTCGCGAGGCTCATAATCTCGAGGTAGTGGGTTCAATTCCCACCCCCGCAACAAATGAGTTGCCGGTGTAGCTTAATGGTAAAGCAGAGCTTCACCCGCCAAAATTTTGCCTGCGTAGTTCAGTGGTAGAACATCACCCTCATAAAGTGAATGTCGGAGGTTCGATTCCTCCCGTAGGCACAGGCAAATTTAGGCGGGCAAGTAAAGCTCGGAAAGAGGTTCGATTCCTCTCATCGGCACATTTAAAATAATAATTAAATTAAAATGTTAGAGAATATCAAAAAATCATTCTCAAAAGAGATAAAGGGAATAAGTGATTTAAAGAACTTAGAGCACCTAAGGGTTAAATATCTTGGTCGGAAAGGTGAATTAACCCAGATTTTGCGTTCTTTGAAAGATTTATCAATTGAAAAACGCCGCCAAATTGGGCCATTAGCGCAAAAATTAAAAAAAGAAATAGAAGAAATATTAACTAAAAAACTGAAAAACCTAAAAACTAAAAACTTAGAGTTAAAGCCTATCATCGATTTTACTAAGCCCGGAGAGAAAATTAAACTCGGCCACCTTCATCCTTTAACTAAAATTGACGAAGAAATTCGCCAAATTTTTCTTTCAATGAATTTCTCGGTTGTTGAGGGGCCTGAAGTGGAAAATGAACACTATAATTTTGACGCTTTGAATATTCCGCCAAATCATCCAGCAAGAGATATGTGGGATACTTTCTGGCTCAAGGAGCCAAAAAATTCAAAATTCAAAATTCAAAATTCAAAATTATTATTGCGTACCCACACAAGTCCGGTTCAAATTCGCTATATGGAAACTCATAATCCGCCGTTTCAGATTATCGCGCCGGGAAGATGTTTTAGATATGAAGCAACTGACGCTTCGCATGAAACTACATTTCATCAAGTAGAAGGTCTTATGATAGGTAAAAATATCACTTTGGCCAATCTAAAGGGATTGTTAACGGAATTTATGAAGAAGTTTTACGGAAACGATGTAAAACTTCACTGGCAGCCAAGCTATTTTCCTTTTGTTGAGCCTGGTCTTGAATTATTAATGGGCTGCACTGTTTGTAATGGCAAGGGTTGTTCTGTTTGTGGACAAACTGGTTGGATTGAGGTGATACCTTGCGGAATGGTTCATCGCAATGTTCTTGAAAATGTAAAATTAGATCCGCGCGAATGGCAAGGATTCGCTTTCGGAATGGGTCTGGACCGCATCGCGATGATGAAATATAAAATAGACGACATTCGCTTGTTTTACAGCGGAGATTTACGATTTATTAAACAATTCTAAATATGCGATTCAGCTATTCTTTAATTAAAAAATTAGCGCCAGCAGTTAAATCAAAAAATGATTTAATTGAAAAACTTAACCTTTATTCTTTTGAAGCCGAAGATTCAGGAGGGGATACGGTTGATATTTCTGTTCCGCCAAATAGATATTCGGACGCTGCTTCACATTTGGGAATCGCAAGAGAAATTTCTGCCATTCTTGGCAAAAACCCTAAGATTTCCCGCTCCAAAAGAGATGCGCTCGCCTTTGGCGGCAAAGTCCAAAACTTCAAAGTAGAAGTTAAAGACAGGAAATTATGTCCTCGTTATATAGGGCAGTATTTTGAAAATATAAAAATAAAATCATCGCCAAAATGGATGCAGGATATTTTGAAGAGTTGTGGATTAAAGCCAATAAATAATGTGGTTGATATTATGAATTATGTAATGTTGGAAACAGGGCAGCCCTTACACGCTTTTAACTACGATAAAATAGATGGTAAAAACATTGTAGTTCGCAGGGCGAAAAACAATGAGAAAATTATAACATTAGATAACGAGGAGTTTAAATTAGATTCCAATATTTTAGTAATTGCTGATTTCAGGAAACCGCTTGCAATTGCCGGAATAAAAGGAGGAAAAAAAGCAGAAGTTGGCAGTAAAACCAAGAGAATTATTGTGGAAGCAGCAAGCTTTGACGCGGTAAATATTTATAAATCATCAAAAGAATTAGGGCTTATTACTGACGCGTCAGCGCGTTTTTCTCATAATATTAGTTCTGAATTGGCAGCTATTGGAATAAATAGGGCAGCTGAATTACTCAAAGAAATCGTTAGCGCTAAATCAGGAAAAATAGTTGATACTCACTCCAAGAAGCATTCAAGAAGAGTTATTAAGTTTGATATTGAGAAATTTAATAATTTTATCGGAGTAAAATTAAATCAAAAAGAAATTGGCAATTATCTTAAACGGCTTGGTTTTTCAATTATTTCCAAAAGTAAATTTTTAATTGAAATTCCAAGTATTCGTTTGGACATAGAAACTTTTGAAGATTTAGCCGAGGAAGTTATTAGATTATACGGCTACAACAAATTAAAGTCATCTCCGCCCCGCATTCATATAACTCCTTCGGGTTTTGAGGACGAACTTATATTAAAAGATAAAATCAGAAAAGTATTAGTTGGTTTTGGATTGGACGAAGTTTATAATTATTCCTTCATATCACGGACTAATGCGGATTATACACAGACCGATACGGAAAGTCTGTATAAGTCTGTGTCAAGTCAGTATGGGTCAGTATTAGTGGAGTTAGAAAATCCAATCAGTTCTCAGTTTAAATATTTAAGGCCATCATTATTTATTAATCTCTTAAAAAATATTAAGGATAATTTTAGATTTTTTGACGATATAAAGATTTTTGAGATTGGAAAGGTGTTTAGCAGGCGTGACGCGAATGTATCTGAAAAATTGAATCTTGGCATAGCCGTAGCATCTAAAAATAAGGAAACATTTTTTGAAATTAAAGGCATAACTGAGGAATTATTTAAAAGAATTGGCTTGGTGGATTATTTTATGCCTGGGAAAAAAGGAATTTTATTGATAAAATCAAATGGCAAAAAGATAGGCGAGCTGAAAAAAGCGGAAGCAGGCAAATTCTCTGTTGCTTTAGCGGAAATTGATTTAGAAGAATTGCTTAAATTAATTGAAGGAGAGCGTGAATATTTGCCATTATCAAAGCATCCTTCAATTATGCGCGATATTTCAGTTTTAGTTAGTAGAAAAGCAAGGATTGGAGATATGATACGAATAATTCAAATTTCTGATTTTAAGAATATTAGGGACGTTGATTTAATAGATGAATATGATTTTCCGGATAAACGCAGCTTTACGTTCAGGATTATTTTCCAAGCCAAAGACCGCACTCTGACCGACGATGAAGTTGATAAAGAAATGAAGAAAATAACGTCTATTTTACAGAGCAAATTCAATGCTGAAATAAGGTAAGGAGGTTGTTTTTATAATCAATTTTTGATATAATTAAGATACCCAGATGGGTATTTTTATGTCCCGACCTTGTCTGTGAAGGTGAGCCAATGGCGAAGCCTGAGCAGAAACAAGATAGAGGACCCCGTTAGATAGAACTTCGTTCATCTAATGGGGTGCTTATAATTGTAGCTAAATTTCTTCGCTACACTCATAAATTTCGACAATTATGGCAAAAAAACCTAAAAAAATTACCGAAAACCAACCCTCTGATGACAATAAAGAGGTCTCTTATAAAGCCAAGGATATTTACGTTTTAGAGGGCCTGGCGCCTGTGCGGAAGCGGCCGGGAATGTATATTGGTACTACTGGAGTTGATGGTCTACAGCATTTAATTCATGAATGCGTTGATAATGCGATTGACGAAGCAATGGCTGGCTTTGCTAAGAATATTAAAGTTGAATTGTTGAAGAATAACCAGGTTGCTGTTACTGATGATGGTCGCGGCATTCCGGTTGATATTCATCCTCAGACAAAAAAATCCGCTCTGGAAACCGTAATGACCACTCTTCACGCCGGCGGAAAGTTCGGCGGCGAGTCATATAAAGTTGCAGGCGGTCTTCACGGTGTTGGTGTTTCAGTTGTTAATGCTTTATCAAAATGGTTGAGAGTGGAAGTATGTCGCGACGGAAATCTTTATGCTCAGGAATATGAACGCGGCGAGCCAAAATATAAAGTAAAAAAAGAAGGGAAATGTGAATTAACCGGAACAAAAGTGATTTTTGACGCTGACCCTCAAATTTTCTCAAAAATCGAATTTGACCGAAAAAAGATTTTAGACCATTTACGCCAGCAGGCCTTTCTTACTAAAGGCATAAAAATTGAAATTATTGATGAAAGAGAGGTTGTGCCTTTTTATCATGCTTTTCATTTTGAAGGAGGACTTTTGTCTTTTATTGAATATTTAAACCGTTTTAACCAGCCCGTTCAGAAAGAAATTTTTTACGCTCATAAAAATTATGAAAACATTGAGGTTGAAAGCGCTTTTATTTATAATCAGGAAATTGAAACTCATGAATTGAGTTTCGCTAACAATATTTATACCGCTGATGGGGGAACGCACATCACAGGTTTTCGTTCGGCCCTAACAAGAACCTTAAATGATTATGCCAGGGCTAACAACTATCTTAAAGAATCGGATGATAATCTAACTGGCGATGATGTCAGGGAAGGTCTGGTGGCGATTGTCTCTGTTAAACTTAGAGAGCCGCAATTTGAAGGTCAAACCAAGGCGCGATTAGGCAATCCCGAAGCCCGAACAGCAGTAGAAACAGTAATTAACGAATCATTAAAAGAATTTTTAGAAAAGCATTCCAATGACGCTAGGGCAGTTATTGAGAAGTGTCTATTGGCAGCCAAAGCCAGAAAAGCCGCCAAAGCGGCCAAGGATACAGTTTTGCGAAAAGGCATTTTGGAGGGCTTGACTTTACCGGGGAAGCTGGCTGATTGTTCCAGTCGGGACCCTTCGGAATCAGAGCTGTTTGTGGTGGAAGGAGATTCCGCAGGCGGATGTTTTTCTGGTAATACAAAAATAGCATTAGCAGATGGACGAAATTTAACTTTTAAGAAGTTAGTAGAAGAATATAAAAAAGATAAGAAAAATTACTGTTATACCATTAAAAAGGATGGCAGTGTTGGCGTTGGCGAAATAAAAAATCCAAGAATAACAAAAAAATCAGTTGAAGTTATTAAAATTATTCTTGATAATAATGAAGAAATTATATGTACGCCAGAACACAAATTTATGTTAAGGAACGGAAGTTATAAAATGGCCAAAGATTTAAAGAGTGATAATTCTTTGATGCCATTTCGCCGCCAATATCCTGAAATTGGCGGAAGGATTACTATTAAGGGTTATGAATTAGTTTTTAGTCCAAGAATAAATAAATGGATTTTTACTCATTTATTGTCTGATGAACACAACTTAGAAAAAGATATTTATTCAAAAAACGATGGCGATACAATTCACCACTTAGATTTTAATAAATTAAATAACAATCCTCATAATTTAATAAGGATGCCTAAAATGGAGCATCTTGAGTATCATACTAAATATCTTGAAAAGACACTTCATAGAGAAGATGTAAAAGAAAAATCAAGAAAGATTCATCAATCTAAAGAGTATCGTGAAAAAATTAGAAAAATAATGACTACGCCTAAGATGAGAAAATTATTAAGCGATAGAGCAAAAAAGCAGTGGCAGAACGAGGAATATAAGAATTATATGACTCAGAAGTTTTTAGAATTTTACAGAAATAATTCTGAATATAGAGAAAAAAATAATAAACATCTTAATGAGGCTCAAAAATTATATTGGGGCAATATTGAGAATAAGAACAAACAAGCAAAGCGAGTTAAAAATTATTTTGAGAAATATCCAGAAAAAAGAGAGTGGCTTTCTATGATAGCCAAGAAGCAGTGGTCTGATTTGGACTTACTGAAATGGCGGTCACAAACAACAAAAAAGCAATGGACATTAGAATTTAGAGAAAAGAGAATAAAAGCATATAATCAGACTTATTTAAGAAAGGCATTGGAAGTTTTATATAATATTTATCAAGAAACTAATTTAATTAATAAAAAAACTTATAATCAAATTAGGAAGTCAAAGAATGATAAATCTCTTATTAAATACGACACAATTTGCCAAAGATTTTTTGATGGTAATGAAGAAAAACTAAAAGAAGCGGTCTTGAATTATAACCACCGCATAAAAGCAGTTATTCAATTAAAAGAGAGAATTGACGTTTATGATATTGAAGTTCCTGGAACGCATAATTTTGCTTTAGCCAGCGGCGTGTTTGTTCATAATAGTAGCAAAATGGCGCGAGACCGCCGCACCCAGGCAATTCTGCCTTTGCGAGGAAAACCTCTTAATGTTGAAAGAGCGCGAGTTGATAAAATGCTTGCCAATAAAGAAATTCGTTCTTTGGTAATCGCCATTGGCACGGCTATTGGTCAGGAGTTTGATATTTCAAAACTCCGCTATCATAAAATTATTTTAATGACTGATGCCGACGTTGACGGTTCCCACATCAGAACTTTACTACTTACTTTGTTTTACCGCCATTTTGTTTCTGTTATTGAAAATGGCTATCTTTATATTGCCCAGCCGCCGCTGTATAGAATTCAATCAGGCAAGGACGTTAAATACGCTTATACTGAGCCGGAAAAGGAAAAAATCATTAAAGAAATAAGCAAAGCGCGTTCAGCGATTAGCATTCAAAGGTATAAAGGTCTTGGTGAGATGAATCCCGACCAACTCTGGGAAACAACAATGGATCCGGAAAAGCGAATGTTGAAAATAGTTACTATTGAAGACGCTCAGGAAGCCGATAAAATGTTTGATGTTTTAATGGGCGAGCAAGTTGAACCGCGGCGGCATTTTATCCAGAGCCGGGCAGCAATGGTTAAAAATCTTGACATTTAAATAACTTTACAGAATACTAATTACTATGCTTAAACGTCTTAAGTCCTACCTTCAAGAATCACAACAGGAATTTCGTCGGGTTAATTGGCCAACCCGAAAAGAGACAATTCGTCTTACTTTAGTTGTAATTGCTTTTTCATTGATTGTGGCGGTCTTTTTAGGCGCCTTGGATTTTTTGTTTACGTATTTATTAGAGAAATTTTTTATTTAAAAGTGATAGCGAATTATGACAAAAAAAACTAAACAGCCAACACTCAAAAGTGATGCGCGTCATTGGTACGCTGTCCATACTTATGCCGGCTACGAAGATGCAGTCGCTCGCTATTTAAAACAGCGGATTGATTCTTGGGCAATGAATGATAAGGTTTTTAACGTTATTGTTCCCAAAGAGAAAAAAATTAAAATAAAAAACGGCAAACGCAAAACAATAGAAGAAAAAATTTATCCCGGTTATGTATTGGTTAATATGATTATGGATGAAGATTCTTGGTATATGGTTCGGAATACGCCGCAAATCACCGGATTTGTCGGCGCTGACAGCGCTGATCCAACACCGCTTTCCAAAGAAGAAGTTGAATCATTGATGTCGCGAATGAGCGGCGAAGAGCCGAAATTTAAGATTGAATTTAAGGTGGGCGAAACAGTTAAGATAATTGACGGTCCTTTTAAGGATTACGACGGGAAAATATCTAGTATTGAAGAAGAACATGGAAAAGTTAAAGTAATGGTGCCAATTTTCGGAAGAGAAACAGCCGTAGAGCTGGACTCATTGCAAATACAGAAAATTTAGTTTACTAGTTTTCTATTTATCTAGTTATGGCGACAGGTTTAGTAAATCTTAAAATATATCAAATAGCGAAACAGCTTGAATTACATATCCATAATATCACAAAACAATTTCCGAATAGCGATTAATGGTTATATCCGTTTTTTAAAGAAAAACTAGCAAACTAGAGAACTAACAAACTAATAAACTATGTCAAAACCAATAAAGACAACACTCAAACTACAAATAGAAGCCGGAAAAGCCAACCCAGCCCCACCCGTAGGGCCTGCTTTGGGTCAGCACGGAGTTAATATTCAGCAATTTTGTCAGCAGTTTAACGACGCCACTAAGGAAATGGGAAAAGATATTATCCCGGCTGAAATTACGATTTACGAAGACAGAACTTTTGATTTTAAGTTAAAAACACCGCCAGCTTCTGATTTATTGCGAAAAGCAGCTGGTATTGAAAAAGG
>JAZGAA010000018.1:0-2971 GCA_036444215.1 Minisyncoccota bacterium | reverse complement strand
AACCTTCTTAAATATTGCCTTGTCTTTATACCAAAAACTGTGGAAATTTTTATCCTCAAGATAATAACGAGGATGACCAGCTGCCTCAAAAAGAAACCTGATCTGCCAGGCGGTTAAATCTTTGTCTTTTAACAATTTTCTGATGTCTTCAACCAAAAAATCTTCCCGGCGGGCATTGCCGATTTTTTTGAGTTCATTGGCTGCGGCGGCTAAAATTTTAGCTGTTGGACCGGATTTAATCTTTTTGGCAATTAACTTTAAGGCCTCTTCCTCTATTTGTCTTACCCGCTCCCGAGTAAGGCCGTATTTTTCTCCTAAAGCCGCTAAAGTCATCTTCTGGCCGGTCTGTAATCCAAATCTTCCTTCTAAAATTTCTTTTTGCCGCGAAGTCAAATTATCAATTAAGTTGTTGATGATTTCGTTAAGATTCATTGTTATTTATTTTTAGCAGATTTGTGCCAAATTGTCAATCCCCCACATAAAAAAGACATTCTTATATGGGGGATCAACCCTCCAGCTATTTTCTCAGGATTGACCCTGAAATTTTTCGAAGGGTCAATAAAGGCGAAGCCACAAAAATTGAAGAATAAGTACCGATAATTGTACCCAGTAATATCACCAAAACAAAATATTTCAAAGAAACAGGACCTAAGAAAAATAAAGTTAATAATACAAATACCAAGGTCAGCGAAGTATTAATTGAACGCATGAACGTCTGATTGACGCTCTGATTGACAATCTCTCCTAATTCAAGGCGGTGGCGGTTGATTAAAAGATTTTCTCTAATCCGGTCAAAAACTACAATAGTATCATGAACCGAAAAACCCATGATTACCAAAAGAGCTACGATAAAATTGGTATCCAACTCAATACCCAATCGCCAGCCAAAAATCGCCAAAAAGCCGACCGGGATTGAAACATCGTGAAAAAGCGTTATTAAAGTAATAATTCCGTACTTCCACGATTTAATCGGGTAAGATACTTTTCTAAAAGCAAAGGCAATATACAAAGAGATTCCCAAAAGTACAAAAATAATTGCCCAAAGAGCTTTTTTCTTAAGTTCTTTTCCAATGGTCGGCCCGATTGTTTCAAAACGCAATTCTTCAATTTCTCCAAATTTTGTATTTAATGCTTGGAGGTATTGTTGATGTTCAGTTTCAGAAATATGGCCGAGCCGAATCAAAAAACTCTGGCTGCTTGACTCCGGATAAACAGTTAAGTTTCTTATTCCTAATTCTTTTTCAAAAAAATCTTTTAAATTATCGCTTGATACTTGCCTGCCCGCCGAAACCTTGGTGTAGGCGGGATACTTGATACTTGATACTTTTATCTGCCAAAGCGTGCCGCCGACAAAATCAATTCCCGGTCTAAGACCAAAAACCGCAACTACAATGATGCTTATTAAAACTAAAATTCCGGAGATTGATAGGAAAATTTTACGATGTCCTATTATATTCATAATTCATTATTCATGATTCACGTTTAGTGAATACCCTCAACATTGTCCTCGTCACTGTAATCGCCGAAAACATACTAACCAAAACTCCGATTAAAAGCGCCAAGGCAAATCCTTTTACGAAACTTGAGGTGGAATAATATAAAATAATTGAAGTAATAATAGTAGTAATATTGGAATCGCGAATTGATGACCAAGCCCGCTTAAACCCCTCTTCAATAGCCGAAAGCCGCGAAAGACCTTTTTTAAGTTCTTCTTTAGTCCTTTCAAAAATCAAGATATTGGCGTCAACCGCCATTCCAATTGAAAGGATAAATCCGGCAATACCGGCCAAAGTCATAGTAATCGCCAATCCCTTAAAAACCATTAAAGTCAGAATAACGTAAATTAAAAGCGCCAGCGAAGCGAAAATTCCAAAGCGCCGATAATAAAAGAGCATAAAAATCATTATCAGAAGTATTCCCCAAGCGCCGGCTTTTATGGCTCGCGCTAAAGATTCGCTGCCTAAGCTGGCTCCAATAGTGTACTGACTGATTAAATTAATCGGGGCTGGTAAAGCGCCCGCGTTAAAACGCTCCACCATTTTTTTGGCTTCGTCAGCCGTAAATTTCCCGGTAATTTGCGCCCGACCGCCGGTGATTTTCTCTCTTACCATTGGCATTTCAATAAGTTGATTATCAAGAAAAATTGCCAATGGCTGTCCGACATTTTTCTCGGTTAATTCTTCAAAAATTTTTGCTCCTTCGCTATTAAATTGGATATTGACTTGAGCAGCGCCGGTTGTTTGATTAAAATCAAGTTGGGCCCCTTCTATATAACGGCCGGTTAAATTTGTCGGAATAAATTGGATTGTTTCTCCGTCTGCGTCAATCTGCGTTTCTCTAAAGTCCAAAAGCGGCGTTGAGCCAATTTCTTTTACCGCTTCACTGACATCTTTAATTCCGGCCAACTCAACAATTAAACGAAAAGAATCGCCAATCTTGCTGGCGGTCACCCTCGGCTCGCTAACGCCGAATAAATTAACTCGTCTTTCAATCACCTCTCTTAAACCGCCCATTACTGAATCTCTATCTCCTTTATTGACTTGCGACATATCCACTTCATAAATTAAATGGCTGCCTCCAACTAAATCCAGACCCAATTTCCATGGTTTGAGTTGCGCTCCGTAATTTTTCGGATAAATAAAAAAACCGGCTCCTATTGCCAGAATAACAATCAATAATAATAAAATTATAGAATATTTCTTACTCATTGTTTTATTACATCAAAATATCATATAATATAATAAAAAGCAAAGGTCGTTAAAATATGTAAAAAAATTATGAATGAAAATTATTTTGAATTAACAGTTTTAATTTTTAACTCTATCGGTTTTTTAATAGGATTAATCTTTATTTTAAAAAGCCGAAGAATTAGAGCTTCGCTTGTTGGTTCAATTTTTAAAAAACCGTTTGATTATTTGGTTTTAGGATCGATTATTTTCACTTTTTCTTTTCTTTTAGCAGTAATTCATCA
>JAZGAA010000017.1:0-2510 GCA_036444215.1 Minisyncoccota bacterium | reverse complement strand
GACAGTAAGACAATAAATGATTTTCATTATATAGTTGATAAAGTAATGGTCGTAAAAGTAGGAAAGAAGAAATTTCTAAGGATAGTGGTCTAATCTTTTGCCACCTTAGCTCAGTTGGTAGAGCAGCACTTTTGTAAAGTGACGGTCCTCGGTTCGAATCCGGGAGGTGGCTAGATGAGATAATTGCCGATGTAGCTCAGTTGGCAGAGCGCGACTATGGTAAAGTCGAGGTCGCCGGTTCGATCCCGGCCATCGGCTCACAAAAATATGGCAAAAAGTAAATTCAGTGAATATTTAATACGGATGAAATGTTCCGAGTGTAAACGGGTTAATTATTATACTCGTAAGAATAAAAGGAAAGTTGAGAGAAAGCTGGAATACAAAAAACATTGTAAGTGGTGCAGGAAACATACTATTCATAAAGAAGCTAAGATTCGCTAATTTATCGCGAATAAAACTCGCGAATCTTTCGCGAATACGGGGGTATGGTGTAATTGGCAACATTTTTGTCTCCAAAACAAAAGACTCCAGGTTCGAGCCCTGGTACCCCCGCTACTAAATATGGAATACTTTGATATTGTAGATGAAAACGGGAATCCTACTGGACAGACAAAACCAAGGCAAGAAGTTCATCGAGATGGCGACTGGCATAAAGCTGCGCATGTTTGGATAATAAATTCTCAAAATCAATTACTTATACAAAAAAGATCTTCAAATAAAGATTCTCATCCTAACATGTGGGATATTTCTAGTGCTGGTCATATATTAGCTGGTGATGCTCTTATTACTACTGCAATTAAAGAAGCAAAAGAAGAATTAGGAATAGATTTACAGGAAAAGGATTTTGAATACTTATTTACTTTAAGAAGTCAAAAGGTTTTAAATGAAGGAGCGTTTATAAATAACGAACTTGATGATGTTTATCTTGTTAAGTTAGATTTGGATATATCTAAATTAAACATTCAAAAAGAAGAATTATCAGAAGTTAAATTTACTCATTTTGCGGAATTGGAAAAAATTATAAACAGCGATGATAAAAACTTTGTTTCTCATCCTGAAGAATATAAAAAATTGTTTTCTGAATTACACAAAAGATATGATTAATCCTCAATACGAAAATCTTATAAATTCCTTAATCAAAGACGGTTATCTAAAAACTCCGGAAATCATTGAAGCGTTTAAGGCAGTTGATCGGTTGGATTTTGTGACGGAAGAATACAAAAAAGATGCCTATGTAAACGCGGCTTTGCCGATTAGCTCAGGCCAAACGATTTCTCAACCATTGGTTGTGGCTTTTATGATTGAACTTTTAGCACCAAAACAAGGAGAAAAGATACTTGATATCGGTGCTGGCTCAGGGTGGAAGGCCGCAATTTTAGCGCAGATAGTAGGTAGTGGCGGGCGAGTTATAAGCATAGAGCGAATACCCGAATTAGCGGATATGGCAAAAGAGAATATATCAAAATACAACTTTATAGAAAAAGGAATTGTTGAAGTAATTTTAGGCGATGGTTCCAAGGGTTATGAAGAAGAAGCTCCTTTTGACAAGATTATTGCCGGAGCTACTGCTGCCGGAGAAATACCAGAAGAATGGAAAGAGCAGTTAAAGATAGGCGGTAGAATTGTAGCGCCCGTGGATAACAGTATTGTTATTATTGATAAAATCAGTAAAGATAAATACGACAGAAAAGAACATTTTGGGTTCGTATTTGTGCCATTAATAAGAGATTAAGATACACTTGACATCATAGGCGCAATATATATAATGAATACACAATCCGCAGACAGCAGGTTGCCGAGATGGCGCAAATCCTGCCGAGGAGATATAGTTTTTGTCTGCGGCATTAGGTCGCATTTTTTATTAATAATAATGCGAAAAATACGAACTAAATGCGAATCTTGCGAAAATCGTTCGCATAATTCGCATAATATATTTTGTAAATTCGCATTATATTTATGCTTACCAAAAAACAAAAAGCAGAACAAGTTGAAGAAGGCCAAAAGCTTTTAAAGGAAAATAAAAGTTTAATTTTTGTTGATTTTAGCGGGAAGGGCGTTGGAGATATAAGCGCTTTACGCAGGACCCTAAGGGAACTCGGCGCTAAATTCAAAGTAATTAAAAAACGGTTAATGAGGGTTATTTTTGAAAAACAGGGGATTGATTTTAATCCAGAGCAGTTTGAGTCGCAACTCGGAACGGTCTTTACGGATAAAAACATTTCTGAAATTGCAGGGCCAGTTTATAAATCAGATATTAAGATTTTAGGCGGATATGATTTATCGGAAAAGAATTTCATAGATGCAGAGAAGGTAAATTTTATAGGCAAACTGCCGTCAAGAGAAATTTTACTTGGCCAATTGGTTGGTATGTTATCAGCGCCAATTAAAATGTTTATGCGCGTATTAAGTGAAAAATCAAAAAGGTCGTGATTCAAGCGTTAATCAACACGAATATATGACGAATTTTCACTAATCACGAATTCGTGATTCGTGGCTATTAGTAATAAATT
>JAZGAA010000016.1:0-7053 GCA_036444215.1 Minisyncoccota bacterium | reverse complement strand
TCTATTGATTATAAATTTTATACATCTATAATAAACTAAAAACTAATAACTAACAAGTAAAAAAACCAACCAAAAATGACTTTTAAAACACGCCGTCTATTATTCTACACTTTACTTATTATTTTTCTCCTGCTCGGCACCGGGGCTGTTTTGTATTCCAGCGGCTGGCGGCTTAACCCGGAAAGTTTTCATTTCAGAAAAACCGGTGCAATTTATATTGAAACAGAACCCAAAGACGCCGCTATAAAGCTCAATAATATCTACTTTAGAAACCGCTCCGGGCTGATTCAAAAAGGCACCCTAATTCCCAATCTTCCACCAGAACTTTACAAAATTGAACTTAAAAAAGAGAATTATCTCCCCTACTATAAAAATCTTCAAGTTGAATCAGCTTTAGTCAACGAACTGATTAATGTAATTTTAATTCCCAAAGAATTCAAAAAAGAACCCTTAGATAATTCCAAAAAAATCAAAGGTAGTGAGTTTGTTATTTTGAGCAACGACGGCAATAAAATTGTCCTCAAAGATGAGGGAATGCAAGTTTATTACCTTTATGATTTAAATAATTTATCATCCGCTTTTAATATAAACGTGGCCTTTTCCAACATCTCCAATGTATTCGACAAGCTCACCACAGGCATCTCCCGTCTTGTTTTCCATCCTTTTGAACCAAATAAATTGATTATTGAAACTGAAAATGGCCTACAAATTTTAGACACCAACCGCTTAACCTTGGACACTGTTATTAATGAACAACCAGTAGCTTGGAGCGTTGAAAATTCCAGTATTTACTATGTAATAACAACTAAAAGCTCAAAAATAGAAACTAAAAGCTATGCTCTTTTTTCTTATAATTTAATTCTTAAAACCGAAATAATTCTCAATCAGGAATCGCTGGCAATTGAAGATGGTGCTGAAATTATAAAAATAGGGGTTGATAATGCTGGAAATAGAATCGCTATCTTTGATAACTTTGATGATATTTATATTTTTAATCTCTCCAACCAAGAATTAAACCAAATTGCCCATTCAACCAAAAGCTTTTCCTTCTCTCCAGATTCTAAAAAAATCGCCTTTCTTGATAGAAACGGTAAAATAAGCATTCATTTCTTAGAAGATTGGCACCATGGCATCAATAAAAAAGCCGAAGATGTTATCCGGCTAAATTTGGAAAATATGTCGGAAATCAAAGACATTATCTGGCATCAGGATTCAATCCATCTTTTTGTTAATTACGGCAACCGGATTGATTTTATTGAGGTTGACGACCGCCCGCCTTTAAATCAATACACTATCACTGACCAATCTTTACCTTTTTTCTATGACCAAGAAAATAACTTAATTTATCTTATCCAAAACAACTCCCTCTGGAAAATGAGATTAAACTAACCGTTTCTTTAAAACAATTATTGCTGCGATTAAGCCGCCGAGGAGGCCAAAAAATAAATCAGAAATAGTGTCAGCCATGCCCTGCTGGGCAACCCACGGGTATCCTCTGATAGAAATAAAAACATCATAAAGGAATTCATAAAATTCCCACGAAACAGCTATTAAAGCCACGAATCCGAGAGACAGGATAATAGTTATTAGTTTATGAGTTAAGGAGTTTAATGAGTTGATCGGCAGAAAATTAAGCTTTGAATTTAAGTTAAAAAATAATAAAGCTACCCAAAAACCTCCCAAAAAATGCATCACTACATCAAGCCACCAAAATGTCCAGTACCAAAAATTAACCAGTGCCACAGTGTGGAAAGATAAAATCAAAAGTAAAAGAATAAGAACAAATTTATCGGAAGTCATATTATCTCTTTTTCCATTGCGGAGCCCTTCGGGCCTTTTTTAGGCCTGGTTTTTTGCGTTCCACCATTCGGGCATCCCGGGTAAGATAGCCGACCCGGCGCAATCTTTTTTTGAATTCCAAATTAAATTTAACTAATGCCCGGCTAATGCCATGCCGAATAGCGCCGGCCTGAGCAGACGGACCCCCACCTTTCACTTTTACGCTCACTCCTAATTTATCGGCGATTTTCATTTTTACCAAAGGCGAAAGGGCCTCTTTTTGAAAACGCAAAACGGAAAAGTATTTATCTAATTTTTTTTCATTAACTATGAAGTCGGAGTCCTTAGTATAAAGCCGCACCCGAGCTATGGCCGTTTTCCTTCGACCAACCGCCTCAAAATAACGCTCCTTTTTGAGAGGTGCCTTTTCCTGTTTTTTTACCTTTGTGGCTTTTTTTGTGGTTTTTGATGCTTTTTTAGGCATATTGCATTCTAAATTTTTTAATTATTAATTTTGAATTTTGAATGAATTTCTAATTTGTTAATGTTTAAAAAAATAAATTATTAAATAATTGATTCAAAATTAAAAATTCGAAATTAATCATTCTATTACAAGCTTCCTTATCCTCTTCGCTTGTAATCTATTTTTCGGCAACATTCCCATCACTGCCCGACGCAAAACTTCAGCCGGACCGCGTTTTTCCCAAATCTGTTGAAGGGTTTGTTTTTTTAGATGGCCAATCTGGGTAGTATGGTGATAATAAACTTTATCTTTAAATTTTCGACCGCTAACTTCCATTTTGTCAATATTCCTTATAACTACCCTATTCTCACTTTCCAGACGCGGTTCATATTCAGGGCTGTTTTTCCCTTGTAAAATTATGGCTATTTCCGAAGCCAATCTTCCTAATTTTTTATTTTTAGCGTCAATAGTTATATTCATAATATACTATGACTATGATTTTTGACCATGACACTAATTTTGTCATCGTCATTGTCATCGTCATTGTAATTGAATTTGTTATACAAATTCAATTATCGCCATTTTTGCTCCGTCATTCTTCCTTATTCTGCCGGATTTAATAATTCTTAAATATCCTCCTTTGCGGTTTTGATAACGCGGGGTAATTTCATAATAAAGTTTTTCAGTTGCTTTTTTTGATAAACGACCCAATAAAACCCTTAAAGCCGACAGGTTTTGCTTCTTGGCAATGGTTATCAACTTTTCTACTCTCGGTCTGACTGCTTTGGCTTTTTCTTCGGTAGTTTCAATTTTTCCTTTCAAAATTAAATTATTAGCCAAATTCTTAAAAAGGGCTATCCGCTGCCCTTTTTTCCGGTGAAATTTTTTGGTTTTTTTTAAATGCCTCATGCTCGCTGATTTACTTCTTTTTCTTTTTAGCTACCTTCTTGACCGCTTTTGGTTTGACGGCTTTCTTTTTTCCGCCTTTGGCGGAAACTTCTTTAACCGGCGCAATTTCTTCAGTTGCCCTTACTTCAATTGATGATACTTTATCAAAGTGGTCTCTTAAAATATTACTGGCTTTATGCAGGACGTTTGATGGTGAAATACTACCATCGGTTTCTACGAAAATTCTTAATCGGTTATAATCTGTTTTCTCTCCAACCCGCATATTTTCAATCTCAAAATTAACCTTGGTAACCGGCGTAAAAATGGCGTCAATTGCAATTATCCCAATCGGCAGTTTTTCAACTTTTCTTACTTCAACCGGTACGTAACCTAAACCTTTTTCAATAGTAATCTCCATATCTAATTCGGAATTCTTACTGGTTAAGGTAGCAATTGGCGCTTCGGGATTAACAACTTCAACTTGGGTATTGATTTTTATGCTGGCAGCAGTTATTTTCTTTTCACCCTTTTCCTTAAGGATAAGAAGTTGGGGCTCGTCAGCAAAAAATTTAAAACGAATTTTCTTAAGATTTAAAATAATTTCCACCACGTCCTCCATTACTCCGTTAATTGTTGAAAACTCATGAGAAACTCCTTTTATCTTCATTTGGGTAATAGCCGCGCCAGGTAGTGAAGAAAAAAGAACGCGACGCAAAGCATTACCCAAAGTAAGTCCGTAGCCGGCAAAAAGTCCCTCAACTTCAAAAACACCGACTTTATCGGTTTCAGAAACTTTTTTAATTTTTACTGTTTCGGAAAGTCTAGTGTACTCCATAAAACTTATCTAGAATAATAATCAACCACCAAATTAATATCAAAAGGAATCTCTACGTCTTTCGGTAATGACACAACCAATCCTTCTAATTCTCCTTTATCAATTACCAACCAATCGGGTGCTTCGTATTTTTTAATTATATTAGGCAAGTCCTTAAAAATCAAGAGGTTTTTTGATGACGGCTTAATTGAAATAACATCTTTAGGTTTCACCCGAAAAGAAGGAATGGTTACTTTTTTGCCGTTAACAAAAAAATGTCCGTGGCTTACTAATTGCCTAGCGATAACTCTTGAAGTGGTAAATCCTAAACGGAAAATTACATTATCAAGCCGCTGCTCCAAAGATTTAATAATAATTTCACCGACAGCAGCGCCGGTTTTGCTTAAAGCGCTTTTAAAAATGCCGCGCATCTGCGCTTCTTTTAAGCCATAACTTACTCTAATTCTCTGCTTCTCTAATAATTGTTGACCATATTCAGAAAGCGCTCGACGCCGAGCTTTACCATGAGCTCCGGGTCGATAAGGACGCCTAATCATAGCACATTTTGGAGAATTACAACGCTCCCCTTTTAAAAAGAGTTTCATTCCTAAAGAACGTTCTTTTTTTTCTGCTGATTTTAGCATATTATACTCTTCTCACCTTTGGTGGTCTTGGTCCGTTATGAGGAATCGGTGTGGTGTCTTTAATTGATAAAATATTAAAACCCTGGTTAGCCAAAGAACGCACTGCCGAGTCCCGGCCACTGCCCACCCCTTTAACAATCACCTCTAAACTTTCTGGCCTTGATTTTTTTAATTTTTCAACAACAGCAGCCACTACTTTTGAAGCGGCGAATGGCGTTGCTTTTTTTGGGCCGGAAAATCCCAAAGAGCCGGCCGACGCCCAGGCAATCACATTGCCGGTCTTATCAGTAACCGTCAAAATCGTATTATTATAAGTGGCATTAATATAAGCCCGGCCAACCAGTACTTTTTTTGATTCTTTCTTGGATTTTGAAGCAGCCTTTGTCATTGCTGCTTCAAGCTTCTCTTTTTCCTTTAAAACCTCTTCTTCAGTTTTTTGAATTATTTTCTTTTTACCCATGTTCGCTTTGCTCACTCACTAAACTAACACGAAACTTATGCCGCTTCGCGGCTTACACGAAACATACACGAAAAAGTTTAGTGTCTGTTTAGTGTATTGTTTAGTGTTTGTTTAGTGATTACTTAAGTTCGGTTTTTCTCTTGCCGCTGGAAACAGTCCTTCTGACATTTCCTCTGATTGTCCGAGAATTAGTTTTGGTACGTTGACCCCTTGCCGGCAATCTCTTTAAATGTCTGATTCCCCGATAACACTGAATTTCTTTAAGGCGGCCGATATTCTGTTTAATAATCTGACGCAATTCGCCTTCAATTTTATAATTTTTTTCAATGAATTCTTTAAGACGGCTAATTTCTTCCGGGGTTAAGTCTTTAGCCCGCTTATTAAAGTCAATTTTAGTAGCTTTTAAAATCTGTTCTGCCAAAGACCTTCCGATACCATAAAGATAAGTCAACGCAATCTCAATACGCTTATTATCTGGAATATTTATACCGATTAATCTCATGTATTAAAAACAATGACTATGACTTTTAACTATGACGCTAATTTTGTCATCGTCATTGTCATCGTCATCGTTAGCCCTGCCGTTGCTTATGTTTCTTTATCTTACAAATCACATAAATCCGCCCTTTACGTCGGACGGTTTTGCAATGTTTACAAATTTTTTTAACCGATGAACGTACCTTCATAATTATTTATAATCTCCTCACTATTCTTCCTCTGTTTCCATCCGTGCTTAATTCAACTAAAACCTTATCACCCGGCAAAACCCTAATATGATACATTCTCATTTTTCCGGCAAGATATGCCAAAATCTCTTTGTCTTCGCCGAGCTTAACCTTAAAACTGGCGCCGGGCAAGGCCTCAACAACCATCCCTTCAATCTGATTTTCAGATGGTTTTTTATTAAATGGTTTCCTTCTAAATGCCACGTAAAAATAATAATCTAAATAGCTTATAAAGTCAATATTAAAAGATTTATTCGTATCTTTACTCACTGCGAAAAGATTTTCTATCTTATTTACAACCAACTTCCCATAAAGACAAATCATCTCAATAATTTTTCTGTAAATAGATATAAATATAAGCCGAGGGCAAGTTGCTTTAAGGAACATCCCGCAGGCGCGGCGGGCTTGGTCTCGAGTAAAGCGAGAGCCGACGCGCCGAGGGAGAAGAAAATTTTGTCGCTGGAACAAAATTATTCTGGTTCTGAAAAGTAATTGCCCGAGGCATTTTGTCTACTCTACCACCACTTTTATCCTCTTTGTGTCATCAGGAACCTGCTTGACCCAAAAAGGCCAGAAAGAAACCGTTACTCTTTCTACTCCTGGTAAAGAAAAAACCATACCTCTTAATTCTGCCTCTTTTTTGTTTTTTACTAATTCACGAAATTCGTCAATATCAATCGGCTGCCAGAAAATACCATTAAAATCAGCTGGAAACGACATCCTGCCATTATCAAAATCAGTTCGGCTTATTCCGTAGTTTAGTTGGTATTCTTTCGGCTCAAACTCCTGCCCAAGCTCTTCTTTGGCCAATCCAACTATTAAATTCTTAGCATCTTCTTCTTGAAAAGCAACTATTACAAGCTCAACTTCGCTAAAAACCGAAAAATTACCAGATGAATCAGTTTCTTCATTAACTGTTTCTTTTATAATATTAAATTGCTCAGCTTCCTCAATAATTTTAAAACCGTCAGGTATTTGCGAATCCATAAAAGAAACGAGTGCTTGCTGAAGAATCTTATTATTTTTCTCTTTTGCCTGTTCAATATCTTCGTCAGTCGGCACAGCTGCTTCTCCAATAAAACCGCCTGTCATAGATTCTTTTGACTCGCCGTAAAACCCCTGATATTTTGCAGAACCCTTAAAACCCGGGATTGAAAAATATTCAACTGGTCCAATATTATATTCCTCTCCCGGCTTATCAGCTATTACTTCCGCTACAATACTTGATGGAACAACTTCTCCCTTAATAATTTTAGCTCCTGGAACGGTAATTCTGTTAA
>JAZGAA010000015.1:0-9134 GCA_036444215.1 Minisyncoccota bacterium | reverse complement strand
ACGATTTTATTAATAAATTAACAAAATTCTTCAGCAATAAAAAAGAAGATTTGATTACTCATAAAAAATTTGACGAGCTTTTTGCCAAAGCAATTAAACCTCACGCCTTGCAGGATGCTATTGCTTTAAATTATATTTCGGTTTCTAAAAAATTTGACACTAACAGTTATGGTGATTTTGGATTGAGTCATTGGGAAGAAATTAGACCAAAAACAATGAGAGCCAAGGCATATTTAGTGATAAGAAAACACCAAAAACCGATGCATTTTAAGAAAATAGCCGAGTCAATTAATAAAGCCGGTTTTGATAAACGAATGGCTTTACCCCAGACCGTTCATAATGAATTAATTAAAGACACGCGATTTATTCTGGTTGGCCGGGGAATCTACGGTCTTAAAGAATTCGGTCTTATGCCGGGAACTGCCAGAGAGGTTATCGCCCGGTTGATAAAAACCAAAGGACCACTTTCATCTTCAGAGGTGGTAAATTTAACTCTTGAGCAGAGAGTTCTTAAAAAGGGCACTATTCTCCTTAATCTCCAAAACAAGAAGAACTTCAAGCGATTACCGAACGGAAGATACCACCTTGCGTAAATCATGAAACATTTAAACATATTAACATTTAAACAAAGCAGAATGTTTAGATGTTTGAATGTTAGTATGTTAAGATGAAATTATGTTTCAGCCTTTTCTTGATTCCTTTTCTCCTCTTTTAGAATTTATCAGAGCAAACCTGGCTATTTTTCAATGGTTGGGGATTTTTGTTTTATTGCTTATCATAGCAAAATTATTTGAGCAAACCTGGCTTTTCCATCGCCAAGTACGCTATAAAAACGCCATTGATTGGATTCTTTTAGAAATCAGAATTCCCCGGGAAGTTCAGAAAACGCCCATGGCAATGGAGCAATTTTTTATGAATCTTCATGGACTGAGAAACGCTCCTAATAACTTACTTGAAAAATACGTTGATGGAGAGGTGACTATGTGGTGGAGTTTGGAAATGGCAAGTTTCGGCGGAGAAATCCATTTTTATATCAGGACGCCAAAAAAACACAAGAAAATGGTTGAAGCAGGCCTTTATGCCCAGTATCCTTACATTGAGGTGTTTGAAGTAAAAGATTATATGGATGAATTTCCTAAAAACACCGGGGAAATTTATCAAAAAGGGAACAATGTTTTTGGCAGTGAATTTGTTTTGGTTAAAAATGATGTTTATCCAATTACCACTTATGAGTATTTTGAAAAAACCAAAGAAGAACTAGCTATTGATCCTATTTCAGCGTTCTTAGAGGCATTATCCAATATCCATAAAGAAGAAATAGTTTTTGTACAGTTTCTTATTCGTCCGGTTGGACCTGAATGGCATGAAGCAGGAAGAAGATTGATAGATAAATTGATTGGCAGAAAAACGCAGAAAAAAGGCGAAGGAGGAGACACTTTAACTGATACAGCAAGGAACGTATTTATGGCGCCAATCGAACACCCTGCATGGAGTGGAAAAACTGAGGACAAAAAAGACGAAAATTTAATGAGAAGATTAACTCCAGGTGAACTGGATGTCATTAAAGCAATTGAAAGAAATATTTCCAAGCCCGGCTTTGATACAATAATTCGATTTGTTTATTATGCGCCAAATTCTATTTTTAGCACTAATTTTGCCAGAAGAGGTCTTTTAGGCGCTTTAAATCAATATGCTTCACAAGCTCTTAATTCTTTTAGGAATAATTTTAAGATTGAGACCCGGAGTCGTTGGATTTATTTCCCCCATCTTTTTGTTGCTAAAAGAGTTGAGGCCAGAAAACAGCGGCTTTTACACAATTACCGTAATAGAAAAATGCCGGAAGAGCTGAAATTAGGCAGCGCTTATACATCACATCCTTTGAATTTTAACTTCAAATCAAGAAATCTAATTCTAAGCACTGCGGAATTAGCAACTATTTATCATGTTCCGGCTGAAGGAGTTTTGACCGCCCCGCACACCAAAAGAGCCGAAAGCAAGAAAATGGGTCCGCCAGCCGGCCTACCGATTTTTGGCAGCGAAAACGAATAATTATGGCTACAGTTCTTTCTGTTATTAAAATTATTATTATTATCTTATTAGCCGGGTTTTTAACCGGCATCTTGGTTTTATTTGTAAAATCATTACGTTTTAGGCCTAAATTAAGAATTCTTCAGGCCATTCATTCTCTTAAATCGCCTAAAGTTTCCGATGGCCGGTATCGGGAAATTATGCACCACAGGGAAA
Source organism: Minisyncoccota bacterium (assembly GCA_036444215.1). Classification (GTDB taxonomy): domain Bacteria; phylum Patescibacteriota; class Minisyncoccia; order UBA6257; family UBA9933; genus CAJVXI01. The sequence continues at coordinate 6,890 of JAZGAA010000015.1, read as the reverse complement.
TTATCCGCAGAAAGTGGGAGAAATTATTGGAGAAAATAAAATCGGGCGACGAGCGGGATTTACGCTTGGCAATTATTGAAGCCGACGGTTTAGTTGATGAAATTTTAATTAGGCATGGTCATCCGGGAAAAGATATGGGAGAGCGTTTAAAATCCATTCATCCCAGCGAAATTGAAAATCTTGATGATTTATGGGAAGCGCATAAAATTAGGAATAGGATAGCTCATGAGACGGAATTTCACCTTACCCCGGCTGAAGCTAAAAGAATAATTAGCATTTATCATAAGACATTAAAGGATTTAACGTCAAAGGAATTGGAATTGGTATGAGAGAAGGCAAAATTCAAATAATTAAATACGCTCCTCCTCCGCCAGATTTACCTATTTACGGCCAGATAGATCCGGCTGAACTTTCTTTTTTTGGCAGAACCAATTATGAGGCAGGTCTGGAGTCAAAAAAATTCATATTCGGCATTAAAAGAAAAGACCGCCGCCGCCATTTTTATACTGTCGGCAAATCAGGAGTTGGTAAATCAAAGCTTTTAGAACTTCTTATTCGCCAGGATATTTCCTACGGGCATGGTTTGTGTTTAATGGATCCGCATGGAGATGTTATTGCCAATATTCTTGATTTTATTCCGGAAAACAGGAAAAAAGACGTGGTTTTGATTGACCCTTCAGATACTCAACAGCCGGTTTCTTTTAATCCTTTATTTAATATCGTTCCGGAACTAAAACATCAGGTGACCCAAGGGCTAATTGAAGTAATGGAAAAGCAGTTTGGCGCCAACTGGACACCGCGTCTGGAACACGTTTTCAGATTTACTTGTCTGGCTTTGTTGGATTATCCTCATGCCACAATGAGAGGAATGATTTCAATGCTGACTGACAGGAATTACCGCCAGAAAGTTGTTGAATATATTGAAGACGAAATGGTTAAGCGTTTCTGGGCAATTGAATTTGCTGACTGGTCAGAAAAATTTGATACAGACGCTATTATTCCTTTGGTAAATAAATTAGGCCAGTTTCTTTCCAATCCATTACTTCGTTATATTTTCGGCCAAAAAGAAAACAAAGTTGATATTGAGAAAATAATGAATGAAGGCAAGATTCTTTTGATTAATTTGTCTAAAGGAAAATTAGGCGAGGAAAATTCCAGTTTTTTTGGCTCAATGTTTATTACCAAAATTCATCAGGCCGGTATGGCAAGAGCCGGCATTCCTGAAGAAGAGCGAAAAGATTTTTATTTGTATGTTGACGAGTTTCATAATGTGGTTACTGATACATTTATTAATATTCTTACTGAGGCGCGTAAATACGGCATTGCTCTTACGGTAGCGCATCAATATAGAGCCCAACTTCCTCCTCAGATTATGGCAACTATGTTGGGCAATGTTGCTAACATTGTTATTTTTAGGGTTGGCGGTGATGACGCAAAGTTTTTTGAAAAAGAGATGACGCCGGTTTTTAAAGATAAAGATATGATTAATTTAGGGATGCAGGAATTTTACATTAAAATGACCATTGACGGTGAAACTCACGATCCTTTTTCAGCTGAAACTTTGAAAATTCTTCCGCCTACCCACCTTTCTTATAAAAATGAAATTATTGAATATAATCACCAAACGTACTGCGTGCCATTAGAAGAAGTAAAAAGAAAAATTGCCGAAGCAGAAGGGCTAACTACTAAAACCGAAGAGTCCAAACCCGAAAGCGCGGTTCAACCTGCCCGCAATGCTTCGCAAAGCGATGCAGGCGGGCCAAAGGTCGCAGAAGGAGAAGAACCCATTGTTTAAATTCACTAAACCAACACTAAACAACACACTAAACCGACACCAAACTTTTAAGTTTTGTGTATGTTTCGTGAATGAGCGAAGCGATGATATTTATCTATACCACCTGCCAAAATACCGACGAAGCCAAGAAAATCGGCAAAATGATTATTGAGAAAAAACTAGCCGGCTGCGTTAATATTTGGCCTGTTAATTCAATATATTTTTGGAAAAACGAACTTAAAGAAGACCAAGAAGCAGTGCTTTTAATAAAGACCATTGAGGCGAAACTGCAGGAAATTGAAGATTTAATTTCCCAAAATCACAGTTATAGTGTTCCTTGTATTGCTTCAATAGACATCCGTCGGATAAATAGACCCTATAAGGAATGGCTGGCGCAATGCATTGAGTAGAAATTCCAAATAACAAATTCCAAATTACAAATAAATTCAAAATTCCAATTTCTAAATTCAAAACACGTGTTTAGAATTTTTGTCATTGAGTATTATTTGTAATTTAGTGCTTGGAAGAAATTATGATTTTAATAAATCTTTTTTTGAGCAATTTAATCAATTAGCGTTAGATGTTCCGCATCAATCACTACAAAAAGATCCTAAAAGCGTTGATTGTGATTATGTTATTTCCGGCGTTTCATCTAAAAATTGTTATCTTGTAGCAGTGCCTTATTATTCTGAAAATATTTATTACGCGGACTTGCCGGTTCACTCTAGAGATTGTATTGATATTAATGAGGCTCATAGCTGTGAGCAATGCTATGAAGGCGTTAATATAGAGAATTGTTATAATTGCAATTTTTGTTATGAATGCATAAATTGTCTTGATAGTTATTTTCTTTATGACTGTAGAAACTGTTCTAATTGTTTTGGCTGTACAAATTTAAGAAACAAACAATATTATTTTTTTAATCAACGATTTTCTAAAAAAGAATATGAACAAAAAATAAAAGAAATTAATTTAGGCAAAATAAGTGTTTTGAAGAAATATCAATCTCAATTTGAAAATCTTCTCCAGAAAACAATCAGAAGAGGATTAAATAATGTTAAAGCAGAGAATTGTTTTGGCGATAATATTCGGGAATCTCGTAATTGTTTTTATTCTTTTTTAGTTATTGGTGGAAGCGAGAATTTAAGATACGTGGCCAGTGTCGATAAGGTGAACGACTCTATGGATTGGTTTGGTGGCTCACAATCTTCTTTAATTTATGAATCAACTGCTGCTCTTTTTGCTAATAACATTAAATTTTCTATTTTTATCAGAACAGGTATTGAAGTAGAATATTCTGTTGAATGCAATAATTGTCAATACTGTTTTAGTTGTTTCGGTTTAAAAAACAAAAAATACTGTATTTTTAACAAGCAGTACAGCGAAGAAGAATATTGGCAGATTATTGATAGAATTAAGAGCCAAATATTGCAAAATAGAGAATACGGCGAATTCTTTCCACTTTCGATGAGCCCGCATCCTTATAGTGACTCTAACGCTTCATTTGAATTCCGTAATTATTTGCGAACAAACTAACAAGCCATTCAGAATCACCAGGTTTGAACTGGAATTTTATCGCAAGAAAAATCTTCCTTTACCAATAATTCATCCTTTCCAAAGAATAAAAAATCGTTTTGCTTTCAGACATCCTTTTAAACTTTGGCAGTACCCTTGCTCAAAATGTAATAAAATGATGCATTCCAGCTATGACCCCAAAAAGAAACTTAGGGTTTACTGCGAAGATTGTTACCTCAAGGAAGTAGTGTGATATTGATTTTAATTTTCATTATGATAAAATAAAATATATGGCTAAAATTAAGTCAAAATCGTCACATTTTAATCGCCATTTGCCTCTTTTAGTGGAAAAAGGAGAGGACGGGTTTTATGTGGTTGAATGTCCGCTTTTTGAAGGATGTTATACTCAAGGCAAAACCATTGATGAGGCTTTGCGTAATATCAGGGAGGTTATAGAATTAGCTTTTAAAGGAAGCGGCGTAAAATATGTATAATTGATTTTTTTATTATTTTGTTATAATATAACAGCATATGTTAACTTACACCGTAGAATTAGAACCGCAAAAAGAGGGTGGATATACCGTTGTAGTGCCTGCATTGCCAGGATGTATTTCTGAGGGCGATACATTAGATAAGGCATTAAAAAACGCCAAAGACGCTATTGAGGGCTATTTATTTGTGATGGCTAAACACAAAAGGAAAATTCCTTTGGAGATTTCTGATTTCAGAAAAGTTGAAATATTTAAAAAGGCCTCCAAAAAGAACAGAAAATTAGTTTGTGCCTAAATTACCAAGAGTAAAACCCTCTAAAGTTATTAAAGCCCTTAAAAGGGCTGGTTTTTACATTAACCATACAACCGGCAGCCATTATATTCTTTACAAAGATGATAAATCAAGCCCGGTTTCTATTCCTTACCATAATAAAGACCTAAAATTAGGGACTTTGAAGAAAATTTTAAAACAAGCCAAAATTTCCGTTGAAGAACTTATAAAGAATTTGTAAATGAATGTCAACAGTAAAACTCCCAACTTTGACCAAGCTTTAGATGAAATCTTAAGCAATTTATTGCCTCATCAAAAAACCTGCCTCCAATGCGGCAGTATTTTTGACATTTTTCAGGAAGACATTGAGTTTTATAGGAAATTAAAAGTTCCGCCTCCAAAATTATGTCCTGATTGCAGAAAACAAAGAAGATTTGGTTTTTATAATAATATTTTAAAGTTTTATAAAAAAGATTGTTCAGCTCATCAAGGCGAGAAGGCAAAGTCCCGTACTGAGCTTTGCTCTAGTACTGGGGTAATTTCAACTTTTCCGCCGGAAAGCCCGTATAAAATATTTGATTTAAAACATTGGTGGTCTGACAAGTGGGGCGGGGAAGATTTTGCCAGGGACTACGATTTTAATAAGCCCTTTTTTGAGCAATTCCAGAAACTTAATTTATTGGTTCCGCATCCGGCAATTGTTCATTATTGGAAAGGAGTAATTAACAGTCCTTATACAATTTCTATAATCAATGCCAAAAATTGCTATTTTACTGCTGTGAGCGGCTATCTTGAAAATGTCCATTATTCTCATTGGGCAGGTACATCTAAAGATTGTTTAGATCTTTTAAACTCTAGCGAATGTGAAAATAGTTATGAGCTTGTAGGTTCTGGCGGATGTTATAATTGTAAATTTTGCCAAGATTGTATGAGTTGCATTGACAGCGCTTTTTTATATGACTGTAAGAATTGCCAGAATTGTTTTGGCTGTTCAAACTTAAAACATAAATCTTATTGTTTTTTTAACAAACAATTAACAAAAGAAGAATACAATAAAAGAATTCAAGAAATTAATTTGGGAAATAGAGATACTATTAATGAGTATATCAAGAAATTTGAAGCTCTTATTAAAAAATCAATCAGAAGGAATTTATACAATGGCAGGAAAAATATTAATTCTTTCGGAGATAATATATGGGAAGCAAAAAATTGTTATCAAGTTTTTAGAGGAGTATGGGTTATGGAAAATTTGCGCTATTGCGTGGATGTGGTTAATTCAAAAGATTCAATGGAACTTTGGATAGTGGGTCCTCATGTTAATTTATGCTACGAACTCATTGAGGCATATGATTGTTCTAATATTAAATTTTCATATTTTATTAAAGACGGCTTGGACTTGGAATATTGTTTGGAATGCCATAATTGCCAGAATTGTTTTGGCTGTGTAGGCCTTCGCAATAAAAAATACCATATCTTTAATAAACCCTATTCAGAAAATGATTATTGGAAGAAATTAGACGAGATTAAGACAAAGATGTTAAAAGATGGCGAATATGGCGAATTTTTCCCATTATCAATGGCGCTTCATCCGTATAATAATACTTACGCTTCAGTAGAATTTCCTTTATCAGAAAAAGAGGCAAGGCAGAATGGATGGGATTGGTATGATGATGAATCAGAGGCAGATACTGGTAATCTTGAGGTAATTGAAGCAAAAGATTTACCAAAGGATATCAAAGATATTGATGATAACATTCTTAACAAAGCCATAATCTGCGAGGCATCAAAAAAGCCATTCAGGATTATTAAGGCAGAACTGGATTTTTACAGAAAAAATAATCTGCCCATTCCAGCAAAACATCCTTATCAAAGATTACTTGAAAGATTTCAAAAAAGAAATCCTTCAAAAATCTGGAAATCATCCTGCGTTAAATGTAATAATGATATGTACACTTCTTATCCACCTGAAAAACAAAAAGAATTAAAGATTTACTGCGAGGCGTGCTACCTCAAAGAAGTAGTATAAACTATGACCCAAGAAACAAAAAACTGCCAAAACTGCAAAAATGATTTCGTAATAGAACCAGAAGATTTTAAATTTTATGACAAAATTAAGGTTCCTGCGCCTACTTTTTGTCCGGAGTGTAGGACAAAACGCAGGCTTATATGGCGTAATGAGCGCACTCTTTATAAGCGGGACTGTGGACTTTGTGGGAATTCAATGATTTCTATGTACAATCCCAATTCTCGGTATATTGTTTATTGTCATAAATGTTATGAGTCTGACAGATGGGATCCAATGTCTTATGGTAGGGATATAGATCCTACAAAGCCATTTTTTGAACAATTAAACAATCTTTTTTTGGCAGCACCAAAAAGAAATCTTCATATAGGTACTCCCACCAAAGATACTCAATATACTAATTTTTCTGGTGAAAATAAGAATTGTTATCTTATTTTTAACAGTGGCGCAAGTGAAGATTGTTATTATTCCAGGGGATTAAGAATTTGTCGGGGCACTTTTGATACTTATTATGCTACGGGCGCAGAGAATTGTTATGAAAGTATTAATATTAATAAGAGTTATGGTTTGCGATTTAGTCAAAATACTTCTGATAGCGTAGATTCTTGGTTTTTGTTAAATTGTAGTAATTGTCAAAATTGTTTTGGTTGTGTAAATTTGCGGAATAAACAATATCATTATTTTAATGAACAATTTTCCAAAGAAGAATATGAAAATAAAGTAAAAGAATTTCAGGGCAGTTATAGCAAGCTACAGGAAATGATAAAGTTATTTAATAAGCATTCTTTGAAATTTCCCCGTCGCGAAAACAATAAT
>JAZGAA010000014.1:0-2761 GCA_036444215.1 Minisyncoccota bacterium | reverse complement strand
AGCGGTTTCAATGATTGCCAAAGCTTCCCGTTTTACGCCAAGAGTAGCTAATCGTTTGCTTAAGCGCAGCCGGGATTTTGCCGAAGTAAACAATTTTAAGGCAATTGATTTTGAAATTACTGGCAAGACCTTAGATCTTTTAGAAATTGATAAATCGGGTTTAGAAGCGGCAGACCGTCAGCTTTTAGAAATTATTATTAAGAAATTTAATGGAGGGCCTGTTGGAGTAAATACTTTAGCCGCGGCTCTGGGCGAGGATAAAGGAATAATTGAAGAAGTTTTTGAACCATATCTAATAAGAATCGGGATGATTCAGAGAACTTCTAAAGGAAGAGTGGCAACCGAAAAAGCATATAAACATATAAATATGTGAACATATTAACATTTTAACATTCAAACAGAACTTAAATTAAAATGTTTAAATGTTTGTATGTTAATATGCTAAAATGACTTAATGACAATTAAGGAGTTTCTTCCTAATCCGGTTGGTAAAGATACCGAAGGCGAATGGATAAAATTATTTAATAATGGCGACGAAGAAGTTAATCTCACTAATTGGTATTTGAAGGATGCTTCGGGGAAAATTTTTTATTTCGGCGATTTCAGTATTAAACCGGGAGAATATTTAACTCTTAGTTATCAGACCACAAAAATTTACTTAAACAATAAAGGCGAAACATTATTTCTTTTTGACAAAAATAATAATTTAATTGACCAACTTGGATTTTCCGGAATTATTTCCGAAGGCGAGATTATAACCAAGAATAAAATAAGCGAAAAACCAGAAATTAATTCAGCCCAAACCCCGGCCGCTGCTTCTCAAATAATCAATTTAAAGAGCAAACCCGCATTCAATTTAAATTTTCTGGTGATTGGTTTTGTGATATGTTTGGTTTTGTCTTTTTTAACTATAATCATTATCAAAAAAGTCAAAATCAACAGACAAGATAATGTCTAAATCATTTTCTCAACCTTCTTTTTCTACAAAGCAAACTAAACAAATTGCTAAATATCTGGCATTAAAGGTTTTGAAAGGAAATCATCACAAAACCGCTTTGATTTTAGCTTTAACTGGCGAGTTGGGTTCCGGTAAAACGACTTTTATTCAAGGATTTTTAAGGGCTGTTGGAGTTAAAAAAAGAATCACCAGCCCCACATTCATTATAATCAGAAGATATAATCATATATATCACATTGATTGTTATAGAATTAAAAAGCCGAAAGAAATATTAGATTTAGGACTTAAAGAGATTATTAATAATCCTCAAAATATTGTTTTAATTGAATGGGCGGATAATATTAAAAAGTTGCTGCCAAGAAATACTATTTGGATAAGATTTAAACACGGAGACAAAGAAAAAGAGAGGATTATAAAAATATTATGAAAACCTTATTTCTTATTGACGCCAATGCTTTAGTTCATCGTTGTTTTCATGCTTTACCGCCGTTTTCCACTAAAGACGGGAAGCCAGTCGGCGCTATTTACGGTTTGGCAAGTATTTTAATAAGGATTTTTCGGGAACAAAAGTTCGATTTTATAGCTGCTTTTTTTGACCGACCGGAACCGACTTTTCGAAAAGAGGCGTTTGAAGAATATAAAGCTCATCGGCCAAAAGCGCCCGATGAATTAGTTTCCCAGATAGTTGAAGCGCATAAATTATTTGATAGTTTTCAGCTCAAAACTTTTGAAGTTCCTGGATTTGAAGCAGATGACTTAATCGGAACCTCGGTAGAAAAATTTAAAAAGATTTCTGATTTAAGAATTATTATTTTAACAGGCGATTTAGACACCCTTCAATTAGTTGAAGATGATAATGATAAAGTTTTAGTTGAGACCTTTAAAAAAGGCGTAAGCGAGACCGTTATTTATAACGAAGCCGCTATTAAAGAACGTTATGGAGTTAGGCCTAGTCAATTTCCGGATTATAAAGGATTAGTTGGCGACCCTTCGGACAATATTCCCGGAGTACCCGGGATTGGCCCTAAAACCGCAGCGCCGTTAATTGACGAATACGGCAGTTTAGAAAATCTTTTAGAGAAAGGCGGGCAGGAAAAAATTTATAAAAAACTTTTTGAGTTTCAGGATCAGGCATTACTTTCGCGGAATTTATCAATTATTAGACGTAATGTGCCTTTGGATTTATCTCTTATAGATTTAAAGTATTCGGGCTTGTCCAAAAAAGAGATAATTTCTTATTTTAAAGAATTGGGATTTAAAAGTTTAGTAGATAGAATTAATGGGTTGGCTTAATAAAAAATCCTTACTGCGTAAAGATTTTTTATTATTGCTGTTTTGGCTTGGTAGTAATATAATATGTAAAGAATGAGTTTTTTTCAGCGTCAATTTAAAAAATTCAGTTTGTATGCCGGTTTGCCGGAAATGCGGTTATTTTGGATTTTTTTGCCGCTAGTTTTAATAATTCTTAGCATTAATTTTCTTTATTTGCCTCGAATTTGGTTTCTAATAACCATTACCATCTTTTTTGTTTTAGTAATTATTATTTTTATTAACAATCTTCGTTTGGCGCGTTCAAACTTAGATATTAAGCTGGAACGCAATGAATTAACAAGTATTATTTCCAATTTAAATATCGGCGTTATTGCTTATGACCCGAATTTTAAGATTTTAATTTTTAACCGGGCAGCTGAAGGAATTTTTAGTATCAGGGCCGAAGAAGTTATCGGTAAAGTATTTGATTTAGAAAGAGCCAAAGGAGCTCATTTTAGATTGTTATCCCAGATAATTTATCCCTCTTTGGCT
>JAZGAA010000013.1:0-5494 GCA_036444215.1 Minisyncoccota bacterium | reverse complement strand
CTGGAATATAAAAAAGCCGGTGACTGGTCTCGATTTTCGCCATAAGCCAGTTCTGAAACCATCCAGCCAAGAATACCGTCAAAATTACCTTTGCTGTGAAACCGGGCTGAATCCAAACAATAAGCAGAAACAACTGCTTCAGCTTTGGCTCGCAAATACTGAAGTGTTTTTTCGTCAATATCGCCTTTGTCTTTTAATTGATTAATAACAATTTGTCGGTCAGATGGATCGCAAATAACAATTCTTCCGCCTTTAGCTCCTGAACGCACCATAGTTGGCCCGCCAATATCGGTTTTTTCAAGAATTGAATCAATACTGCTGTCTGATTTATTAATTTCTTCTGCTAAAGGATAAAAATCACAGCACACCAAATCAATGCGCGGTAATCCCAGCTTCTCCATCTCTTTAATGTCTTCGGTAATATTGCGGCTAAGCAAACCAGCGTGCACCTCGCGCGACAAAGTCACTACCCGGTGGTCTAAAATCGCATCGCCGCCAACTAATTCAGCCACGTCCTTAATTGGAATACTATTTTCTTTTAAATACTTTGCTGTACCACCAGAAGCAAAAATTTGCCAGCCAAGTTCTATAAGTTGTCTGGCAAAATCCTCTATCCCTTGTTTATGATAAACACTAATTAACGCTGTTTTAGTATTGGGCATTGTTTTAAAATTTTAACAGGTTTTATATTTAGCGGCAAATTTTTTTTGGAAATAAAAAGGGGCCAACAGTATATGCTGAACCCCCATAGAGCTTAAAATGAAACTTTAAGCGAGAAGCGTTTCCGCTCGCTCCTTGATCGTGAATTCGATCTTACTTTTAAAGAAAATCGCCGCAAAAGGGAGATTGCCGGAGAGCTCCACCTCCGATAACTTCACGATTAGCGTCCCAGACACAGAGAAGCCCATAACCGAGAAACTGAACCTACTTGTGTTTCCGTTCCACTCCTCGTGCAGATTACTGATCTTGTCCGCGAACTGGTTCTTTACATCGCCGAGGAGAGTCTTGATGCGCCTGAGTGCTTCGTCCTGCGAGAGACGATGCGAGACCGCCATTTTGAGTTTGGGCATTCCTACCTCCTTTCATTTAGTTTATGTTTTTAAAATGTGCTATATTTAAACAATTTAATGGCGTACCTAAACTTCGTATCAGTTTAGCAAATTACGCCACAAAAGTCAATAGTTGTCGAATGTGCCCAGGGCGGGACTCGAACCCGCACGCTCTTACGAGCATAGGCCCTCAACCTATTGTGTATACCAATTCCACCACCTGGGCTTATTTCGTTCCAATTATAAACCAACCACCCCAAATTTACATAGAGTAAAAATCTTTCCGCAGTAATGAAACACGAATAAATCTTTTCGCAGCCAGATATAAATATCAGCCGAGGGCATATTGCTTTAAGGAACATCCCGCAGTCCCGCTGGGCTTGGTCTCGCCGAAGGCGAGCCAGCGGGACGAGGAAGAAGAAAATTTTGTCGCTGGAACAAAATTATTCTGGTTCCGAAAAGTAATTGCCCGAGGCATTTTAGCTGGCGAGAAAAGATTTATTCGTGAAAAGATTTTTGCTCTATGCCGCTACGCCAATTTTCTTACGAGATTTCTTCTTGGATAATTTACGCACAAAATAAAGCTTTGAACGATGAACTTTTTTAGGCGAACTAATAATTTCCACTTTTCCAATAATCGGCGAATGAATAGGATAGGTTTTTTCAACGCCAACATCAGCAACAGTTGATCTCACTGTAAAAGTAGCACCAGTTTCATTGCCGTGCTTTCTACTAATAACCAATCCTTTAAATCTGCTTGTTCTTTCCTTCTCTCCTTCTTTTATTTTTTCACTTACCCTAACCATTGCCCCGGATTTAATTTTTTCTAAAATTTCTTCTTTAATCATGCTAGATAATAATAAATAAATTCGTTTAAAATTTCAAGTCCCGCAGCTCTCTTGGTAAATCAGCTTCAATTTTTATCCTTTTGCCGTCAGCTGTGTTAAATTCCAATGACTCTGCATGAAGAAATTGACGAGATAAATTAAATGGATTTCCTTTTGGGCCATAAAGCGAATCTCCCACAATAGGGTGTCCGATTGACGCTAAATGAACTCGAATTTGGTGCGTCCGGCCGGTCTTCGGGCTTACTCTTAACAGAGTAAACACGGACTCACGCGGAAATTTAAAATATTTCAGAACCTTATATTCAGTAACGGCTTCTTTGGTTAATCCACCTTTCCAGACGGTTCTCTTGGTAGTGCCGGTTTTCAAACTAATTTGTTTTTTAATTATTCCGATTTTCGGTTTAAGCTTTCCCCAAACCAAAGCCAAGTAGGTTTTTTTAATTTTACGCTCCTGAAAAAGTTTTTTTAAATAATTAAAATAATCCTGATTGCGGGGTATTAAAATTACGCCGGAAGTATCTTTATCTAAACGATGAACAATCCCCGGCCGTATTTTTGGTTCATCCCCCACTTTTTTTATTTCCGGGTATCGTTTAACCAATAAATCAGCCAAAGTGGGCTCGGTTTTAGATTGGGCTGGATGAACCAAAAGCCCTGCTGGTTTATTAACCGCTAAAAAATTTTTATCTTTGTAAATAATTTGTGGAGTCATTATTCGCAGCCCTAAGGAGAATCGAACTCCTGTTTCCAGGATGAAAACCTGGTGTCCTAACCACTAGACGATAGGGCCAATTTTAGAAATTTCTAATTTCTAATTTTGAATTTCTAATCAATTTTTAATGTTCTAATGTCCCGATTGAAACGTCTGGGTTTAAAAATTAAAGAATTAGAAATTCATTAAAAATTAATAATTAATAATTAGAAATTCTATTATATATACCATATCCCCTTCATCTTTTCAATAAAAAGATTTGTAATTTGCAGATTATTGGATATTCTTAAGGTATGTATCGTTTCTTTGAGATGGTGCCGGGGATTTTGGCCTGGAGCACTATCATATTGATGTTTCTTTTATCTTGGCTTTTCCCGATAGGGGCGGCGATTTTTATTATTCTTTTTGACATTTATTGGCTCCTTAAAATAATTTATCTATCTTTCCATCTCCGCGCCACTTTCAGAAAAATGAGGAAGAATTTGAAAATCAACTGGCTAGATAAGTGTCAGGTGTCAAGTGTCAAGTATCAAAACATTTATCATTTAATAATCCTCCCGATGTCCAAAGAGCCCTACGAAGTAGTCAAAGAAACTTTTGAAAACTTAATAAAAACTAATTACCCAAAAGATAAATTTATTGTTGTTTTAGGAATTGAAGAAAGATGCGGCGAAAAAGCCCGAGAAACAGCCCATAAAATCCAAAACGAATTCGGCGAAAAATTTTTCAAATTTTTAATTACTCAACATCCGGCAAATTTACCCAATGAAATTCCCGGTAAAGGTTCAAATCAAACTTGGGCAGCCAAAGAAGTAAAAAAACTTGTTATTGACCCGCTTAAAATTCCTTATGAAAATATTTTGATTTCAGTTTTTGATATTGATACTCAAGTTCTGCCGGAATATTTCGGCGTTCTCACTTATAATTTTCTCACTTGCGAACATCCCCAACGTTCAAGTTTCCAACCCATTCCTCTTTTTACTAATAATATTTTTCAAGCGCCGGCCTTGGCCAGGGTAATCGCTTTTTCTTCAACTTTTTGGCATATGATGCAGCAGTCGCGGCCCGAACGACAAACCACCTTCTCTTCTCATTCAATGCCCTTTAAGGCGGTTGTGGAAATCGGTTTTTGGAATACTGATATTGTTTCCGAGGATTCTCAAATCTTCTGGCAGTGTTATCTTTATTACAACGGCGACTGGCGCACAGTGCCGCTTTTTTATCCGGTCTCAATGGATGCTAATGTGGCGCCGACTTTTTGGCAAACAATGATTAATCAATACAAACAACAGAGGCGCTGGGGCTGGGGCTGTGAAAATATTCCTTATTTTTTAAGCGGTTTCAGAAAAAATTCCTTGATTCCCAAACGCAAAAAATGGTACTGGAGTTTTATTACTATTGAAAGTTTCCATTCTTGGGCAACAAATGCTTTGATAATTTTTGCTTTGGGTTGGCTGCCGATAATTTTAGGTGGTGCTGATTTTAACGCTACCCTTCTTTCTTATAATTTACCTCAAATTACGCGGTTTATTATGAGTTTAGCAATGCTCGGAATTGCCACTTCAGCTGTTTTGAGTATTGTTTTATTGCCGCCTAAACCAAAGTGGTTTAAGCCGTGGCATTATTTACTTTACGTAATTCAATGGATTTTAGTTCCGTTTACTTTGATAATTTTTGGAGCTTTTCCGGGCTTAGAAGCTCAAACTCGTTTGATGCTCGGCGGCAAATTCCGCCTCGGATTTTGGGTTACACCGAAACACAGATAAAAAAAGAGCCCTTAGTGAATAATCATAAGGGCTCTCAATTATATTACTTTATCTTATTAAATCTTTAAGTCTTTTCCTCCTAATAGGATGATTGAGTCTTTTTAAACCCTTTGCTTCAATCTGCCTCACCCTCTCCCTTGTAATTGAAAGATGTCTGCCTATTTCTTCAAGGGTATGGTCTCTGTCAACACCTATCCCAAATCTCATCCTTATTACTTTTTCCTCTTTAGGAGTTAGCGTTCCGAGGACCCTCTTGATGTATTCGGAAATTTCTTTTCCCTTAGCATCTGAATAAGACGATGGACTGTTTTTGTCGCCGATGAAATCTTCTAATTCTGTGTCTCCATCATCACCAATAGGCGTCTGTAAAGAAATTGTATCCTGTATAACTTTAAACGCTGTTTCTACTTTTTTAACCCGCACTTTAAGCTTTTTAGCAATCTCATTATTAGTGGGTTCCCTGCCAAGCATCTGCATAAGTTCTTTTGAAGCCCTTACAGTTTTGTTATAAAACTCCATCATATGAACAGGCACTCTGATTGTCTTGGTCTTGTCAATAAGTGCCCTTGTTATCACCTGCCTAATCCACCATGTAGCGTAAGTGCTGAATTTATAACCCTTTTCATGTTCAAATTTGTCCACGGCCTTCATAAGGCCGATGTTGCCTTCCTGTATAAGGTCAAGAAGTGGCAGTCCCCTATGTATATATTTTTTGGCTATACTGACTACTAATCTCAGATTTCTTATTATCATCTCCTCTTTTGCTTCACTCACAAAAATATGAATTTTATGAATCTTTTCCCGCACTATTTCTAAGTCACCAACCCATATACCAACCTCTGATTTAATCCGCTTGTAAGCTTTTTCTATCTCTTTCATAGCAGTGAGCTTCTTGCTGTTTTTCCTGCTGTTTTTGGATTTTTCTTCTCTGATAATTTTCCTTAATGACGTTAAAGACCCTCCATAAGAAGCAAGTTGATTTTCCAGGATTTTTAATTCTTCCACATAGCCTCTGATTTTATCCAAGGCCACCACCAGTATCTCTTCGCCGCTATTAAAAGTTCTCCTGATTTCCTTTATTAAAGGAAATTCGGAAATTATTTTCCTTAAAATAATTTC
>JAZGAA010000012.1:0-3328 GCA_036444215.1 Minisyncoccota bacterium | reverse complement strand
AATAGTCCGTTCGCCTATCTTGGGGTCTAAAATTTTCCAATTAGAGCCGGAATCGCAACTGTTGTAAATTTTATTACTTGAAGACACGTAAATTTCTCCTTGAGCGCCGATAGCTAACGCGTCAGTCGCCGATTCTTCCAAAGGAATGGATTTAAAAGTTTTCAAGTTATTGCCAAAATCGTAAGAACAAATTAAACCCGAACGAGTAGCCGCGTAAATTGTTGAATTATTTAATAAATCAACAAAAAATATTTTAATTTTATTAATTCCTTTGTGCTTGTCTAAATATTTTAGGCGGCTAAAACTCTTGCCGCCATCTTCGCTCACTAAAAGGCCGCCGGATTTTACGGCCGCGTAAATCAGCCGACCGTTTCTTTTGACGTCTAAATCAACAATCGGCGAACCTAAATTCTTTAAAACCCGAAATTCTTTTTTGTTTATAGAATAAATTAAAATTCTGCCGTCGGATAAGCCAAGGTATAAAGAATTACCGGAAAAAGCAAAGTCATAAACTGCCTCATCACTAATTTCAAAAATTTTTTCTAAAGAGAAAAAATCGTCAAGAGTTCTATAAATCGTTCCTTTTCCATTCTTAAAAGTAGAAATAAAAATTTCAGAGCGGCTTGTTAAAATTTTATAAACCTTGGCGGAATCTATTTCTCCTTCCAAATCAGAAAAATTATACCAATCCATTCCGCCATTGCGACTGATAAATAAACCTTTGTCAGAGCCGGCAAAAATCAAATTCGGATTAGTTGCCGATACTTTAATGTCAAAAATATCAACCGGATTTTTAGAATGAAAAGCAGCAGCTTGAAAATTTTCCTTGTCTTCGGAAACGCTAATTATCCCCTCTTGATAATGGTTCTTGGCAGAAGAATTAAAAGCCGAAAACGCCGAAGCCAAAGAACTGCCCGGAGAATTAAAATTTGGGAGAAGGTTAAATAACGCATACGCTAATCCTCCCCAAATCAATATTATAACTATAGCGTCACCTGACTTATTCATTAATTTAATACAAGGCACTTAATTGTAATTTCTTGTTAACCTTAAACTGCTTAATTAAAACCAACCTCTTAAAAATCTCTTGAAGCTCCTTATAATTCTTAAGGCAGTCCTGACGAAGCTCGATAATCAAAAACTCAAAAAATTTATTCATTAGCTCATCGTCAAATTCATCTTCTTTGTTAATGAAATTTTCTTTAATAAAACGCCTCCTTGCTCTTAAGTTATTAATCCGCCGAAACTCTTTTACCATTTTTTTGGCATTTTCCAAGTCTTTGTTTTCCAATAAATCAACTGCCCGACCGGGCCGACCAAAAGATTCAACGGCTATTTTCTTTGCTTTTTCATGATTAACTTTGCGTTCACTTATTAAAAATTTCTCTATTTGAGCGGGAGAAACCCTTGAAAAATAGATTTTTTGAAGGCGGGATAAAACCGGTGGAAAAAGATTTTCGTAATTATCAGCCACAAAAATAATCAATGATTGAGCTGGCGGTTCTTCTAAAATTTTTAAAATAGCATTTTGGGCTTCGGTGGTTAAATTTTCAGCATCTTTGATAATTGCTGTCCGCCGCTCTGAAACTACGGGTTTTTGATATAAAAAATGTTTTAGCGAACGAACAGTGTCAATACCAATAGAACCCTTATCATCAGGAGAAATAACGAATGTCTCGTTCAGAAAAGAGGAAGGTAAATCAAAAATTTTATTTTCCAAAAAATTAGCTAAATGTTGGGCAAAAATAAATTTTCCCACTTGAGCTTCGCCAAAAAATAAATAAGCGTGAGAGAGCTTACTGTTTTCTGTTAGTTTCTTAAAATCGTTAATTAGTTGGTCGTGGCCGATGAGCATATAACTTTGTTTAATAATTTATAATTTCGAATTTTTAATTTTGAATGAATTTCTAATGATTTAATTCTGGAATTTAAAACATTAAGAAATTTAAAATTGATTCGAAATTCAGAATTCAAAATTATTTATTTATCGTTTATTCAATAATGTTCTCTTGTAAACATCCAAATGGCTTAAAATTAAGCCAGTGCCTTTGGCAACGCAGAAAAGCGGGTCTTCGGCTATATAAGCAGGTACGCCCAATATCCTCTTAAATAATTCGTCAATGTGGCGCAACTGAGCTCCGCCCCCGGAAATAATAATTCCTTTTGCCATTACGTCGGCCACTAATTCCGGAGGTGTTTCATTAAACACGTTCTGAATTGAAACAGCCATATCCATCAAATGAGGATTGAGCGCTTCGGCAATTTCATTGGAGCTAATAATTATATCTTTCGGCAAACCGGTAACCAAATCTCTTCCTCTCACTTTGGAACTTAATTTTGTTTTGATTGGTAAAGCAGAACCGATTTCAATTTTTATCAATTCTGCGGTCTGTTCGCCGATTGAAAGTGAATATTTCTTTTTAATGTAATCAATAATTGCCTGGTCAAATTTATTGCCGGCAACTCTTAAACTTGTCCAAGAGACAATACCCCCTAAAGAAATTACCGCTGTTTCAAATGTTCCGCCGCCGATATTAATAATCATATTTCCTGAATGAGAATTAATTGAGATACCGGCACCCAAAGCAGCTAAAATCGGTTCTCTGACCACATAAGTTTTTTTAGCTCCGGCTTCGCGCGCTGCATTGTCTACAGCGCGGCGTTCGGTCTGGGTAATGCCGGCTGGGACAGAAACAACCACATCTGGTTTAAAAAAGTTAAGTTGGCCGATAGCTTTAGTAATAAAATATCTAAGCATTGCCTTGGTAATATAATAATCAGCAATCACGCCGTCTTTTAGAGGTTGATAGGGCATTATATCTTCGGGCGTTCGGCCAATCATTTCCTTGGCTTCTTTGCCAACCGCCAAAACCGTGTTATCCGGAACATTTAAAGCGACAATGGTTGGTTCATTAATAGTAAAGCCGCGCCCCGGCACAAAAACAACCGTATTAGCAGTTCCCAAATCAATGCCTATTTTTCGAGTAAACATGCGAATTTTTATTAAAATTTTACGAGTGGAGCGAAGTCAAATTTTATAATAAAATTCAGCACCCGCCAAAATTTTTGTCAAAAACTTTTACTTTAGTACGATAGGAGACGAAGTCGACACCCCGCCCGCCAAAGTTTTGCTTCGCAAAATTTAGGCGGGCAAGGCTCCATCTTTATAATATTTCATATTTTGTATAAAAATTTAGGCGGGTTGAGGAATTGTAAATAAATTTTCTGCGACTCCATCTTGAAAATTTATACAATTCTCTTTATATCTGCTCCCAACCCTTTCAAGCTCCCACATAAATCTTCGTATCCCCTCTCAATAGCATAGGTA
>JAZGAA010000011.1:0-8017 GCA_036444215.1 Minisyncoccota bacterium | reverse complement strand
TTTCTTCAGTCGGGGCGATATTTATCAAGAAAATTTGTTATTAAAGCAGAAAGTTGAAGATTTAGAAGCGCAAATACAAAGGAATCAGGAATTAGGAATTATGAATCAGGAATTAGACAATAAATACTTATTAGCCAAAGTTTTTTCCACTTATCCGTTTAATGTTAATAATACACTTACTTTAAATGTCGGAAAAAAACACGGGGTGAAAGAAGGAGTGGTTGTTACTGTAGGAAAAAATATTTTACTTGGTCAGATAATTGAGGTTTTTGAGAATAAGAGTATTGTCCGGACAGTATTTGACCCCCAATGGCAATTACCGGTCAGGATTAGCCAAGATGAAATTGATGCTCTTTTAACAGCTGGCATTGAGCCAAAAATCACTCTCTTTGAAAAAGATATGCCCATACAAGTTGGCGATGCGGTTTATTCAGCTGGTTCAGATTTCCCTTATGGTTTGAAAATCGGCGAAATTATCAAAGTTAAACAAACTAATAGTAATCTTTTTAAAGAAGCCCGCTTGAAAATGCCGTATAATATTAATGATTTAAGAGAGGTTTATATTGTAATAAATAGATAGTGATCTTTGGTCTTGACAAATTTTGGAATATGTGTATAATTATGGTTAATTAGGTCTTTCACAAATTCGCCCTTGGCGAATAAATATCAAAGTTTTAAGGAGGTTGACCATGGCAAAAGATATGCTCGGCCAAGCAGTAAGAAAGATCGTGGATCTCCCCAATGACAGATTGGGAGTTATCTGCGATCTTGCAGAAAAACTCGGAGGCGACTCCGGGCAGGAATGGTTTACTGAGGAAAAGAAGTTCCTTCGTAAGAAAAAATGCTGGACAGGAATTATTGCTGATACTATTCTTGAATTTATCGGCGCCGTTAATATTCCCGCGAGAGAAAAGTTCATCGCGAAGGACAACTTTTTTGTGGACACAAGCGAAAAAGCCCGCGTGAAGATTTCTTATCTTGGCGACAACTTTCGCGCGAATTTCCTCAATAAAATCGAGGAGCCAATTGTTGAAACCGCGCTTTGTTATCACAAGCTCAAGAAATCATCAAGAGACATTCCGATTATCAACGAGCTCGGCGGCGAAAATAGGGCGGAAACCTCACTTTCCACAATGTTTTTTCTCATAGAAAAACAAAGGAATGGTGAGAGTGGGGCTTTGCTGACCAATGGCTACGCTAACATCTTCTATCTTAGAAATGTTGCTGGCGTGCTTTGGGCGGTTCGCTGCTACTGGAGTGGCGGCGGCTGGCGCGTGTACGCTTATTCTGTCGGGGATCCGAGTGCGTGGGGTGGTGGCTGCCGAGTTTTCTCCCGCAATTCCTGAGAATCTTAAACACTTTGATTCTTTACGGCCCTTAGGAACTTAAAAACTTTCTAAGGGTCTTTTTTTTATGCAAAAAATTTGATAAAATAAATTTGAAACTTGGTGCAATAAACTAGAGGGCTTCGAGGCCCCGGATAAAATTCAATCCCGAGAGTATTCAAGGGATGGTGAAATGGACGGTTTTTTGCGCGAGAATGCTGGCGTGCTTTGGGCGGTTCACTGGAACTGGAACGGCGATAGCTGGCCTATTCTGTCGATTATCCGAAAACACCTGATTTCAGAAGAATCTTTTAATCAGAGCATGCAGTCTTATTTAGGGATTCTAAAATATTGCAAAGGTTATAAAATTAAGAAGAGAATTTTATTTTTGATATGATTAGATTATTTATTTTTATTCTACTGGTTAGTTTATTAGTTTTTCTTCAAGTTTTGGATTTTTCTATTTTTGGCGTAAAACCGAATTTGGCTATGGTGGCGATTATTGTTGCTGCTTTTTTTGTTGCGGATATCTGGGAAGGTTTTCTATTGGTGGCTATAGCGGCTTTGATTTTGAAATTTAGTCCGGGTTTCAGCGGAGAAATTTTAATTTTTTCTTTAATTACTGCCGTCGCAATTATTGTTAAAAAATATCTCCCTTGGCGCTCAATAATAAATATACTTTTTTTGATTATTACCGCTACTTTATTGTTTTATGTTTTTTCAGCTCCGGGTTTGATTGTTTCAACTATTTTTCTGAAGGAAATAATTTATAATATAATCGTAGGGTTTTTTATTTTCGCCGCCTTGAATTATTTTATTTCAAAACGCTATAGCCAACCATAACGGTATAGTCAACTATACCGGTATAGTCGACTATACCGCTGAATAGATATAAGAATTCCAATAATCATTATGAAAAAGAAACCTGAATTATTCTTAGAAGAAGCAGTGCTTGATGATTTGGCGCAGGATTTGGATGTACTTGAGATGCCGCTTTCCAGACGGGCTTTTAAGTTTGTTGGTATAAGTGTTGTCATAGTCATAGTTATAGTCATCGTAAGGATTTTATATTTAGGAGTTTGGCAGGGAGGTTTTTACAAAACCCGAGCCCAGGTTAATACTAATCAGATAATTCCTCTTCGAGCTGAGCGGGGGATAATTTTTGACCGATTTGACAAACCTCTTGTTAAAAATTTACCCAGTTTTCAGTTGAATCTAATAATTACCGAATTATTAAAAAGCCAGGAAGAACGTGAACAAGCCCTGGAGGCTCTTAATAATATTATTGGCATATCTCCGGAAGAAACAGAAAGTTTAATTAAAGGAGTTGACTTGGAAAGGCAGAATTCCATTACTTTAACTAAAGATTTAACGATTGAGCAAGTAATTAAATTAAAAAATTTAAATCTTAAATCTATCAGGATTGAAGAAAATTTTGAGCGCCAATATTCTAATTCAAAAGCCAACGCCCATCTGCTTGGCTATACCGGCGTTGTTAGTAAAGAGGATTTATTTGAGAGCCCAGAATTTTCATTAAATGATATTATTGGAAAGGCTGGCTTAGAAAAATATTATGACAGCGAATTACGCGGCCAGGACGGTCAAAGGACAAGTTTTCGAGACGCCAAAGGAGAAATTATTGATGAAAAGCTTTTGTCTGAGCCAATGGCAGGGGTTAATCTTTATTTAACGATTGACGCTGAATTTCAGTCTTATTTTTACCAACGCCTAAAACAGGGTTTAGCAGTTTTGGGGCGTCAATCTGGCGTAGGAATTGCTATTAATCCTCAAAACGGAGAAGTTTTGGCTTTAGTTAGTTTGCCCAGTTTTGACGCTAATCAAGATTTAAGCGCATTCCTTTCCGACCCCAATAAACCGTTTTTTAACAGAGTTGTCAGCGGGGTTTACGCGCCGGGTTCAACTATTAAACCATTAGTGGCTTTGGCAGCTTTAGAAGAAGGGGTAATTACTCCTTTTCAAGAAATTTTTTCGCCAGGATACTTAGAAATTCCAAATCCTTATTATCCGGAAAAACCAAGCCGTTTTCTTGATTGGAAACCGCACGGATGGGTGAATTTATATTCAGCCATTGCCCGCTCCAGTAATGTTTATTTTTATACGGTTGGCGGGGGTTTGCCAAATGGTGAATTTAAGGGCATTGGCATTGAAAAATTAAAAGAATATTGGGAGAAGTTTGGTTTTGGCGAGAAAACCGGAATTGATTTACCCGGAGAAAATCAAGGTTTTCTCCCTGACCCTGAAAAAAAACAACAAAGCACCGGTGAAATTTGGCGAATAGGCGATACCTATAATATAAGTATTGGTCAGGGTGATTTTTTAGTTACACCGCTTCAGTTAGTAAATTATATTGCAGTTATTGCTAATAATGGAAAGATTTTCCGCCCATTTATTGTAAAAACCGAGCCGCAAATTCTTAAAGATTATCCTGAATTTGATGATCATATTAAAGAAGTTCAGAAAGGGATGATAGACGTTGTTAAGAAGCCCTATGGCACCGCTCATCTTTTAAGTGATTTGCCAGTGGGTGTAGCAGCTAAGACGGGTACTGCCCAGGTGCAAGACAACACAAAAATAAACGCTTTTTTTGTCGGCTACTTGCCCGCCGAAAATCCTCAAATCGCAATTTTGGTTTTAGTTGAAAATGCCATTGAAGGCAGTTTGAATGCCGTCCCAATAGCCAAAGATATTTTTGAATGGTATTATTATAATAGAATCTATGAATAACAGCGAATTAAGAAAAGACATTGTTTCTGGCGATTGGATTGTTATTGCTCCACAGAGATCTAAACGGCCGCACGATTTAATCAAAAAACCGCAAAAAAGAAAAAAAGCATCAATAAAAGGGTGTCCCTTTGAGAATCCTCAGAAAACCACTCATGGAGAACCAATTTTAGTTTATCCTAATAAAAAAAATTGGCAGATTCAGATTGTTCAGAATAAGTATCCGGTCTTTGTTCCGGGGGAAGATTCAAAAGTCGGCGTTCATATTTGCGCCAGCGCCTTTCAAAAAGGCCCTTATTGGGTAATAGACGGCAAAGGTTATCATGATTTGGTAATTACTAAGGACCACCATAAAAATTTTGCTCATCTTCCCAAGAAACAGGCAGAAATGGTTTTTAAACTCTTTCAGGACCGTTACAAAATGTTTTTAAATGATTCCTGCTTGGCTTATACCTCAATTTTTCATAATTGGGGGCCAAAAGCCGGAGCTTCAATTTATCACCCTCATTACCAGATAATTACTCTTCCGGTGGTGCCACCGGATGTTGAGCATTCACTTCGGGGTTCGGCTCAATATTTTCAGCGGCATAAAAAATGTGTTCATTGTACAATGATTGACTGGGAGAAAAAAAGCCGTTCCCGGATTGTTTATGAAAATAAAGGAGCAATCGCCTTTACTCCGTTTGTTTCCATGGAGCCGTTTGAGTTAAGGATATCTTTAAAGAAGCATTCTCCTTTCTTTGAGAATGTCTCCCAAGAAAGTTTGAAATGGATAGTTGAAGCGCTGCAGAAAGTTTTAATTATAATTGAAAAGCGCTTAAACGACCCGGATTATAATTTTTTTATTCATACTGCTCCGCTTAGTAATAAAAATAAACACCGTCATTATCATTGGCATATTGAGGTTTTGCCGAAAATCAGCGTTTCAGCTGGTTTTGAATTGGGAACCGGCATTGAAATTACGGTTATTGATCCGGATGTTGCAGCAGGGATACTTAAGAAATAGCTTTTAGTTGTTAGCTGTTAGCTTTTAGGAATGAAAAGTTAACTAAAAACTAAAAACTAAAAGCCAAAAACTAAAAGCTCTATGACTAACGAATTATTAACCATCTTAATTGCTGCCTCTCCAATTTCGGAATTGCGGGGCGCTATTCCAACGGCTATTTTTCTTTGGGATTTTTCAGCTTCAAAAGTTTATCTTTTAAGTGTTTTTGGAAATTTTCTGCCGGTGATACCTCTTCTTTTCTTTTGGAAACATTTTGCTAATTGGTTATCTCACAGAATTTATTTTTTTAACAGGTTTTTTACCTGGCTTTTTGAAAGGACCAGAAAGCGACACAATCACCATTTTGAAATCTGGAAAGAGCTGGCGTTGATAATTTTTGTGGCTATTCCTTTGCCTTTCACCGGCGCCTGGACCGGGACTGTTGCAGTATTCGTTTTTGACATTCCCATCAAGCGAGCGATTTTAGATATTAGCATAGGCATTTTAATCTCCGGTTTAATTGTTTTACTTCTTTCAACCGCCGGAATGTCTTTAATATGAAAAAAATAGTAATTTTTAACTGGAAGATGGCGCCGGGTTCGCTTAAAGAAGCGGAGCGGCTTTTTACTCAGACGCAGACTTATGCAGACTTAAAGCGGACTAACGCGGAAGTTGTTGTGGCGGCACCGTTTGTTTATTTGCTTAACTTAAAAACTAAAAAACTTAAAAACTTAAAGTTGGCTTCACAAGATGTTTTTTGGGAGAATCCGCCAGCTGGCGGAGGCGCTTATACCGGAGAAATTTCAGCGGAAATGTTAAAAAATTTAGGAGTTGAATACGTAATAATTGGCCATTCGGAACGCCGGCAACACCTAGGCGAAACCGATAAAATGATAAACAAAAAAGTTAAAGTCGCGCTGAAGACAGGATTGAAAGTCATTCTTTGTGTTGGCGAAGATTTGAAAATTCGCAAGAAAGGCAAAAAAGCCGTTGAAAAATTTGTTAAAAATCAACTCCAAAAAGATTTAAAAGGAATAACTAAAAGCTTAATAGTTGTCTACGAGCCCATTTGGGCTATTAGCACTAGCATCGGCGGCCATTCCATTACTCCCCAAGACGCGGTAGAAATAATAAAATTCATTAAACAAACCCTAAAAACTAAAAGCTATAAGCTAAAAGCTAATGTGCTGTACGGTGGCTCGGTAAATGGTAAAAACATCAAAGATTTTATACGACATAAAGAAATAGACGGTGTTTTAGTCGGCGGCGCAAGTTTAAAGATAAAAGAGGTTAAAAAAATATTGGCATGAAATTGAAAAAAACCACAATCAGCGCTATAATTCTTTTAGTTGGTTTAGTAGTTATTATTAGTTTGTCTGGCTTGAGTTTTATTATGCCTAATATAGCGCAGAATTATACAGACAGCACACAGACAAACACAGACAGTACGAGTGAGTCCGCTCCAAAACAGTGTAAGTCAGCGAATAATATGGAAGATTTTTTTCTTACAACAAAAGATAATATAAAAATCGCCACTAATTTGTATCCAGTGGAAAATCCAATTGGCTGGGTTGTTTTAACTCATATGATGCCCGCCACGAAGGAATCGTGGCTAGGCCTCGCCGGCAAATTACAAAGTTTAGGTTATGAAAGTTTGGCAATTGATTTAAGGGGACATGGCGAATCCGATGGCGGACATAATGGTTTTATGAATTTTTCCGACGAAGAACACCAAAAAAGTATTTTAGATTTAGAAACAGTAGTAGAGTACTTTAAAATTAGAGGAGCGATTCCAGAGAAAATTATTTTTATCGGTGCTTCAATCGGCGCTAATTTATCACTTCAATATATCAGCGAGCATCCGGAATTTAAAACTGCTATTTTACTTTCTCCGGGATTAAATTATAAAGGCATTAAAACCGAACCAATGGTTGAGAAACTAAAGGAAGGACAGCGAGTTTTATTTGTCAGCAGCCGTGATGACGGTCCTAATGCCGAACAGAATCAAAAGCTTTTTGATTTAACGCCGACAGGAGTAGAAAAAGATTTAATTATTTATAAAAACTCCGGTCATGGAACAAGTATGCTTGCCCCGTACCGAAACGAAATTTCTGGTGCTGGGTTTGGTAAAGAAGAACCGGATCTTGAGAGCGCGATTATTAAATTTCTTAAATAATGCAAAATCAAATTACTCTTAAAAAATCCGACATTCTTAATGTTTTAATTATCGGCGAAGTTGCGGCTTGGTTGATGTGGCTGGTTGGCAGAAATCTTGTTTCGGAGAACCCGGTGATTGCAGGTTTAGAATCTTATTTAAATTACTTGCCGATAGTTTTCCCGCTGCTTTGCGTTGTTGGTTTATATATTGCTTTTTTAATAAGTAAGATTATTCCGGTAGTTTATCAACTGGGGAAATTTGTTTTGGTCGGAGGATTGAATTTTCTGATTGATATGGGGGTCTTGAATTTTTTGGTTTTTTACACCGGAATTTCAGTTGGTTTGGAGCAATCATTCTTCAAGGGAATAGCTTTTTTAATAGCAGTTGTTAACAGTTATCTTTGGAACAAATTTTGGACTTTTAAGAGAACAACCAAAGAAACAGTCGGTAAAGAATTTTTTCAGTTTGTTGTAGTTAGTTCTATCGGCTTGTTTATTAATCTTGGCGTTGATTATGTATTAGTAAATCAGATAACGCCTTTGGCAGCTTTGCCGCTAAAAACTTGGGCTCAATTTGCCGCTATGTTAGCAGCCATTGTAGCGCTTTTCTGGAATTTTATCGGCTATAAATTTATTGTTTTTGAAGAGAAAAATGACTATCCACAGTCAAGCACTTGACATTTATAGGTGGATTAGATTATAATGTTATATAATAGGTGAGTGTAGATGTAATCCTTAGCGACGATATCGACTGAGGATTGCCCACAATTTGTTTGGGGCTCTGTCTTCGGGCGGGGCCTTTTAGTTG
>JAZGAA010000010.1:0-4781 GCA_036444215.1 Minisyncoccota bacterium | reverse complement strand
GCTATCCTGTTCTTTTTTGGCAGATTAATTTTAAAATTAATCGTAAAACGGCTTGCGCGGATAGTTGATGACGGAGATGATGCGAATACTTCTCAAAAAGAAAAAAGGGCAGAAACTCTAGGTCATATCATTATAACAACCGGCAATGTTATTATTTATGCTGTAATATTGCTTATGGTTTTAAGTGTATTTGGCGTGGACATAACGCCGATTCTTGCAGGAGCTGGCGTTATTGGTCTCGCAATTGGCTTTGGCGCTCAATCATTGGTCAAAGATTTCGTTTCAGGACTTTTTATTTTAGTTGAGAACCAATATGGAATTGGTGATAGAATAAAGATTGGCAGTTTTGAAGGGCGAGTAATCAAAATTACTATGCGCTCTACTGCATTAAAAGACAATGAGGGGAAAATATATTATATATCCAATGGGTCAATTAAGGATGTAATCAATATGTCTCAAAGACCCAAAAAGGGCACCTAACTTCGTGGCGACAGGTCTGGTATATAAATATACTCATTTGATTGTTGTAATATAGTTCTAACGTTGTTCACGGTGCGGAGCTTGCAAAAATATAGCTTTATGCTATATTTTTATTAGTAATTTACAATTATAAAAAATCAAGAAAAAAGGAGGTATGAAATGAAACCATTTATATTTTGTTTTATAGTTTTCATCGGTCTGTTGACTATCGGTATTTTGGATGCTCCCAGAGAAATTAGTATTTCTTCGGAGTTATTATTACAGGCTAAGCCAGGAGATCTTTTGGTGAGAACGCCGCATAGAATTCAGCTAGTCACGAATAATGATGGTCAATTGAATGACGGGAGAATAAGTGTTAAATCGTTCGGTTTGCCCATCAATGCCATTCCGATTGGCTATCTGGCTCCGAGAGTCACACAACTTATCAAACAGGACGATCCGCAGCATTGTCGTTTTCTCAAACAGTATGTAAGCTCATAAAAAGTTTACTAACAAGGAGATTGGTATTATACCAATCTCCTTTATTTTTTCTAACTCTTTCTTTATTTTTCTCCAATCTACAGTTCTACTTCGGCAGGCTCAGCACAAGTAAACGCGTCCAATAGGGGGAGTAAATTGTATATAAATTAATATTGGTGTATAATCAATATATATGGCAAAAAGAAGAACAGCAATAGGGAAAAGACATAAATCGCGTTCGCACAAAACTAAAAAAAGACTCGCGATAAAACGTGAGATGTTGGCAAAAAAGGCCGGCAAACGGCGTAAATAGGTTTATAAAATCCCTGTTTAAATCCCTGTTTAAATCCCTGTTTTTAAACTGGGATTATTTTTTTGGCGCTATAATACGCTATAGTGCTCTGCCATGTCAAAGCGCTCTATTTGAATGGAGCAGGTACTTCCACGTGTGGAAGTACCTGCTTCTTTAGCTAGCCGAAGCGGATGCGATGCTGCTACCACAAGTGGTAGCAGGATTTAATGTATTTAATTTCCGGATTAACTTTTTGATTAACTTTTGGATTTTTTGCTTTGTTAGGAATTTATAATGGGGTTTGTTATACTTAAATCAATGGCTTGTCTCGCCTGATACAGGCGTGGTGAAAAGAAAAATAAAAGATTTTTTTGTTGCCGCAAGGCATGCCAGAATCGCGCTTTTGTTTTTACATTATAATAATTTTGGTATAATAATATCAATATCTCGCGTAAAACTGTGAGAAGAATTTGATTGTAGCCAGGTCGATACAATCAGCGATAAAATAAAAATTTAAAAACTAAACAAATACTATGTCAAATAACATTACTACTTTTTCGGAAGCCGTAGCGAGCTCTCTTATTGATTTATGGAACAGTGTAATAGGATTTGCACCGGAACTTATTGGAGCTTTTACGATTTTAATTCTTGGTATTATTATTGCTCCAATTTTTGGCGGCATTGTTAAACGATTAGTCAAACTGACCAAGATAGATACCTTGTCCGAAAAAACTGGATTGACCAGCACGTTTGAAAATTTAGGATTGCGTTTTACTTTTTCAAGCGTAATCGGCAAATTGGTAAAATGGTTTTTCCTAATCGCATTCCTTATCGCGGCAATGGATGTTCTTGGTTGGGCTAGCGTTACGGGATTCTTGAAGGAAATTATGCTCTATATACCAAATGTCGTGGTTGCGATTATTATTATCGCTATCGGACTTATTGCAAGCCGGTTTGTTCAAAAAGCGGTCGTAACCGGGCTTAAAACAACCGGGTCAATTAAAAATCCTGAGCTCTTAGGCAATATCGCGCGGTGGGCGCTTGTTGTTTTTGCCTCATTGGCCGCATTGCTGCAGCTTGGTGTCGCGGAACGTCTTATTGAAATCCTGTTTGCTGGTGTAATTATCACGCTCGCTATCTCTTTTGGACTTGGAGGAAAAGAAAAAGCGGCAAGATTTTTAGACCGTTTCAACGAAACGCGTTAGCAATTCCCTGAATGGAAAAATATCTCATATTTTGATTAAAAAAGTTCGACCTGCGGGATTCGAACTTTTTTATTTATTAATTATTGATTTACGAAATCAATATATTTTTTAGTCAATCAATCCGTTGTTTTAACGCAAAATAAACGGCTCACACGCCGTGTGAGCCGTTTATTTGTCAGTTAAATTAATTGTATTAAATTCCTGTTTAAATCCCTGTTTAAATCCCTGTTTTTAAACAGGGATTATTTTTTTGGCGCTATAGTATGCTATAGCGCCCTGCTATGCCAAAGCGCTTTTTTTGAATAGAACAAGTGCTTCCACGCGTGGAAGCACCTGTTGTTTCGGCTAGCCGAAGCGGATGCGATGCTGCTACCACAAGTGGTAGCAGGATTTAATGTATTTAATTTCTGGATTAACTCTTAGATTTTTTGTTGTTAGAGATTTATAATGGGGTTTGTTATACTTAAATTAATGGCTTGCCTTGCCTGATATAGGCGGGGTGAAAAGAAAAATAAAAGATAAAAACTCTTACTATTGAATCATTAACTAAAATTGTTAAATCGTTGAATATTGGCGTTGAGGATTTAGTGAAATAAAACTATGAATAATAAATTTAATCTATCCGACAACGAAAAACGGGATATTATCAAATATCTTGAATCAGGAAAACCGTTGCCGGAAAAATATCGTTTTTTGCTTTTTGATACAAACAAAGAGGTTGAGTTGCTTTGGAATGGAAAAACCGATGAGATGGAGAATGTGGTTTTGCCTTTTCAGACCATTGAGCATATTGACGAGCCGAGAAGCGATGAAAAAATAACCGCGCAAGGTTCTCTTTTTGATACTTCGGGCAGGCAGATTAAGGGCTGGACCAATAAACTTATTTGGGGCGACAACAAGTTAATTTTATCATCGCTTAAAAATGGGCCTTTGCGAAAACAAATTGAAGAAGAAGGCGGACTAAAACTTATTTATATTGATCCGCCGTTTGATGTTGGAGCGGATTTTTCCATAAATATTAAAATCGGCGATCCTTCGACAGGCTCAGGACAGGTGGAGAGTTTTACTAAAAAACCTTCAGTGATTGAAGAAATCGCTTATCGCGATACTTGGGGCAAGGGCGCGGATAGCTTTATTGCTATGATTTACGAACGACTCAAACTGATACACGGACTTTTAGCAGATGACGGCAGTATTTATGTGCATTGTGATTGGAGAGTTGTAAGTTATTTAAGATTGATAATGGATGAAGTTTTTGGAAAAAATAATTTTAGAAGAGAAGTTATTTGGAATAGAGGAAACCCTTCTGGTGGAAAGGCATCAGCAAATAATTATATTCATGCTCATGATACTGTTCTTTATTATTCAAATTCGGACAATATTATTTTTAACAAACAGTATGATGAATATTCGGAAGAATATATAAATCAGCGATTTATAAATGATGATAATGATGGAAAAGGGCGTTATAGACTTCAAGGATCTGGTGATAATTTAAGAAAACAGTATTTGAATGAATCAAAAGGGAAGGCTATGACGAGCGTTTGGGATTTGGCTGATATTAATGTTATGGCAAAAGAAAGATTGGATTATCCCACGCAAAAACCTGAAAAATTTCTTGAAAAAATAATTTTAGCCTCTTCTATCGAAGGCGATCTCATTGCTGATTTTTTCTGCGGTTCTGGGACGACTTTGGCAGTGGCGGAAAAATTGGGCAGAAAATGGATTGGCTCTGATTTAAGCAGATTTTCAATTCATACCACCCGCAAAAGAATGATCGGTGTTCAAAGAAAATTAAAAAAAGAAGGCAAAGATTTTCGCGCGTTTGAGATTTTGAATATCGGAAAATACGAACGAGAAAAGTTTTTGAATGTGAATGAAAATTTGCGAGAAGAAGAGAAAAGAAAACAAAGAGAAAACAAAGAAAGAGAATTTATAAAACTTATTTTGTCCGCTTATAAAGCCGAGCCGGTAGATTCGTTTAATTCGTTTGTCGGCAAGAAAATGGATAGATTGGTTGCTGTCGGGTCAATTGATATGCCTGTTACAAACGATTTTCTGGAAAGAATAATCAATGAGTGTAAAGAAAAGAAAATAACCAAAGCGGATGTTTTGGGATTTGATTATGAAATGGGGTTGGATTTTGAATCGGCGAAAAAATTGGGAATAGATATACAGTTTAAAGTTATTCCGCGCGAAGTATTTGACAAAAAGGCGGTGGAAAAAGGGCAGGTTAAATTTTATGATGTCGCCTATATTGAAGCCAAGCCGATTATCCGAGGCCGTGGCAATGTTAAAGAGGTGGCGATTGAGCTTACTGATTTTTCAGTTTTTTATAATCAAGA
>JAZGAA010000009.1:0-6144 GCA_036444215.1 Minisyncoccota bacterium | reverse complement strand
AACCGAGATTACGGACTATTGAGCCTGACAAAAAGACATTCAGAAAAATGAAAGAAAGTTTAAGGGCTTTTGCGACTGGAAATTACACTTTAACGAGTTTTGCCGACAAAATGTTTTCTCTTGGCTTGGTTGGAGCGAGAAACGGCAATAAACTGCATTTGTCGTCTATTGAGCATATTTTAACAAATCCGTTCTATTACGGGCATTTTCGCTATCGTGGCGAAGTACACCAAGGAAGCCATAAGCCAATGATTTCAAAGAAACTTTTTGACAAAATACAAATTGCGCTAAAGGACAACGGCAAACCCCGCAAAAAGCAAAAAGATAAAAAGGAATTTTTGTTTTTGAATTTCGCAAAATGCGGAGAGTGCGGATATTGTATTACCGCCGACAGAAAAATCAAAAAGAGCGGGAGAGAATATGTTTATTATTTCTGCACCAAGAAAAGCAAAAAACAAAAATGCAATCAAAATATCTTTTTGCGTGAAGAATTGTTTGCCGAGCAAGTAAAAGAATTTTGTCAAAAAGTTTCTTTGCCTGATGTCTGGCGTGATAAATATCTCGCCAAAGTGGAAGAATGGAACGAAGAAAACAAACAAACGACAGGCCTTTTCGTTCAAAATCTAAAATTAGAATTGGAAAAAGTAAAAATGAAGATGAGCAGATTAACCGACGCTTATCTTGACGAGATTTTTGAGCTCTCGGAATTTCAGCAAAAGAAAAACGCCCTAATGGCGCGAAAAAAGAAGATTGAGGAGAAATTATCCGATTTTGAACGAAAAGGCAATCATTGGCTCGAACTCGTCAGAAATTGGATTTTAGAAGCCAACCAAGCCAAAAATCTTGCTTTGTCTGATAATTTTTCAGAGATGAAAAATTTTCTTAAAAAAATCGGCTCGAACCCCTTAATCGCCGAGCAAAAGCTCGCCATTGAATTTCAAAAACCTTGGAATTATTTATTAAAAATGCCCCTTTCGGCGTTTAACGCCGATCAATCAACCGCCCGCAGGGCGGCAAATTCTGAAATGTGGACCTGATCGGGTTCGAACCGACGACCTCTTGAATGCCATTCAAGCGCTCTGCCAGTTGAGCTACAGGCCCAATTCTATTTTGAAAATATTTTACTGATATTTTTCTTCTTACTAAACACAAAAATATAAAGTATTTCTAAAATACCGGCTGTGTTAAGAACCAACAAGACCACAAACCATTTTTTTGAACCAAGTTGCGCGGAGCGCCATAAAGCTAATCCTTTCCAAACAAGCGACCAAATAAGCAGCAGCCAAAACCACCACTCGCTCGCAATACTATATTGAAAATTCATTAATTCATTCATACCAAGATTATAATTTTAATTTAAAATTCTTGCAAGTATAAACTAAAAACTATAAACTAAAAACTAGGCAACTAGATAACTAAACAACTAATTTTGCCCTCGTAGTTCAACGGATTAGAATAGTGGCGTCCTAAGCCATTGATGTGGGTTCGATTCCTACCGAGGGCATTGGTGGGTTGGCAGAACGGCTATTGCGCTGGTTTCGAAAACCAGTGGGTGAAAGCCCTTGCAGGTTCGAGTCCTGCACCCACCGAATTTAAATGTTATAATAAAATTAAATGCCAAAATCCCCCATTGTTCAAACAATTAAAAAAGTGATGCCATCAGTGGTATCAATTTTGATTTCCAAACATTTTCAGGAAATTGAAAAAAAGGTTCCTATTGAGGGTTTTCGATTGCCTTTTAAACTGCCGAAATTAAAAATTCCTAAAGAACAAATTGACGGCCAGGGAATGGTTAATGTTGGCGGCGGCTCTGGTTTTTTTGTTGATAAAAAAGGAATTATTATAACCAATAAACATATAATTATTGACCCCAAGGCTGAATATACGATAATCACCAATGACAATAAGAAATTTAAAGCAAAAATTTTAGCCCGAGATCCCATCAACGATGTGGCTATACTCAAAATCGCGGATTCACAAAGAAACTTTCCTACGGTGAAGTTGGGTGATTCTTCCAAGCTTGAATTAGGAGAAAGTGTTATTGCTATTGGCAATGCTTTGGGACTTTTTAAAAATACGGTTTCAGTTGGAATTATTTCCGGCCTTTCCCGCTCAATCGCCGCCCAATTAGATTCAAAATCGCCGATTCAGGAGATGCGAGGACTGATTCAAACCGATGCCGCCATAAATCCCGGTAATTCCGGCGGGCCATTGGTGAATATTAAATGCGAAGTAATCGGCATTAACGCCGCCACTGTTTTCGGCGCGGAAAATATCGGCTTTGCCCTGCCGATTAATGAAGTGAAACGGGACTTGGATGAATTAAAAAAATACGGCCGGATCCGGCGGCCTTTTTTAGGAATTCGCTACATTATTATTAACGCGAATATTAAAGACAAATTAAAACTCTCTGTTGATTACGGCGCTCTGCTCATCAGTGAAAATCCACATGACCAGGCAGTTATTTCTAAAAGCCCAGCTTCTCAGGCTGGTATTAAAGAAGGAGATATTATTTTGGAATGTAATAGTAAAAAAATTGACCAAAATAAAACCATCCAAGATTTCTTGGAAACTCTTGAAGTAGGAGATATTTTAAAATTAAAAATTCTTAGAGGCAAAAAAGAATTTGAGGTAAAAGTAAAATTAGCCGAACGAAAATAACTTAGTAGCTGTATTCGTCCACTAAAAGCCCATCTTTGTCATAAAGCAGAACTCGGTCATGTTGGGGGCCTAAAATATCCGCATCAACCCAAACCCGCCATTCATTAGACAAGAAATCCGAATCATAACGGTATTTTTTGTAGCAACTGCCGTGACTGATGGTGTTTAGAAACGCTCGGCACTCATTGCCCTCGCTGGTGCCTGGCAAAGAGTTATAAAAAGAAACATCTGGCAACTCACATCCTCTTAAAGAACGGATATAAGATTGGCATTCGCCTAAAAGATAACTGTATTCTTGCCGGGGAATTGACGGACAGTTTTGCGGCAGCGACGGATTAAAACCATAAGTATCTTCCAAATAGCCAATGCATTTATTTAGCCGCAAATTCTTGCCAAAAGCGCTTTTGTTGCTGTAAATATACACATAATTACTTTTTGATAAAACAATGTCTTGTTCCGGCTTCCATGTTAGCGGGCTATAATTCCTAATCGCTTGAGGAATAATAATCTCATGGCGGTTGCTTTTTATTTTCCAGCCGGTGATATTCATTGTTTCATCTCCGGAAAGACGGGAACTGAACCGAATTGTTGAATAATATAAAACGCTTTGACTCCGATTTGGCGAAACTGAAGAAATTCTTATTTTTTGAAAATAAGATGAAAGTTGTTCACGAGTAAAACCGTGAGGAATTTGACTTTCAGGAATTGTAGAAGTTACTGAAGATGCCTGTGAAGAATCTGTTGAATCTGTTGTAGTTTTAGGAGATGAAATAAAATTTCGCCAAGTAAAGTATATGCCACGACGGCTATCTGTTGGTTGCGCCGTTTTCTTTACATCTTCCGCCGGACTATCGCCAAAAAAATCCGTCCATTGATTAACAAAATAAAATATCAGCACAACAACGATTGCTAATATAAGAATTATTTTAATAAAATCAAACATATTAAATAACAATGTTTATTAACCGATTTGGCACAAAAATTATCTTTTTCACTTTCTTCCCTTTTACCCAATTTTTAATCTTTTCTTGGGATAAAGCAAGTTTCTCGGCTTCTTTCTGGGAAATGTCTTTTTTAACCGAAATAGTATCGCGAACTTTGCCGTTAATCTGAATAACTAACTCAAAAGTATCTTCAATAATTAATTTCGAATTATATTTCGGCCACGGCTCCAATGACACAGACCTATACTGACTTAACGCGGACTTATACGGACTGTCTGTATTAGTCTGTGTATAGTCCGTATTAGTCCGCATCTGCTGCCAGAGTTCCTCGGCAATATGAGGCGCGAAAGGAGAAAGAATGATTAAAAACTTTTCCCAAATATTCTTTGGCACATCATCACATTCATAACATTTATTGATAAAAATCATCAAACTTGAAACAGCGGTGTTAAATCCCATTTCTTCAATATCGTCTCCGACTTTTTTAATGGTCTTGTGTAAAAGTTTTTCTAAATCCTTGTTGTTAATTTTTTCGGAAATATTTTTTGTCTGACTAATATCCCAAATTTTCCCAAGAAAACGTTTTGTTCCTTCTATGCCGCGAGAATCCCAAGGAATCGCCTGCTCAAAAGGACCTATAAACATTTGGTATAAACGGAAAGCATCCGCGCCAAAATTAACAACTACATCATCTGGGTTAACAACATTGCCTTTTGATTTTGACATTTTTTCTCCGTCCTCACCTAAAATCATTCCATGAGAAGTTCTTTTTTTATACGGCTCACTTGTCGGAACAACGTTGATATCAAAAAGAAACTTATTCCAAAAACGGGAATATAAAAGGTGGAGAGTGGTATGCTCCATTCCACCGTTATACCAATCCACAGGTATCCAGTATTTCAACTTTTTATTGTCTGCTAAAGATTTTTTATTTTCAGAATCCGTATAACGCAAAAAATACCAACTGGAACCTGCCCAGTTAGGCATTGTGTCTGTTTCTCTTTTCGCAGAACCTTTACATTTCGGACATTTAACATTAACCCAATCTTTTACATTCGCTAAAGGCGATTCGCCTGTATCAGTTGGCTCGTATTTTTTAACATCCGGCAATTCAACCGGCAAATCTTTTTCCGAAACAGAGACTTCGCCACACTTACTGCAATGTATAATTGGAATTGGCTCTCCCCAGTAGTGCTGTCTGGAAAAAATCCAGTCGCGGAGTTTATATTGAATTTTTTTCTTTCCGAATTTATTCTTCTCAAGCCATTTTGTCATTTCTTGCCGGGCTTTTTCTGAAGTTAATTGGCTAAATTGTCCAGAATCATAAAGAATGCCATCTTCTTCATGAAATTTATTGATTGCTTTTTCAGAATCTTTTGGAAATTTTTCTAATGCCTCATTAATATTTCCATATATTTTTTCAGGATCTGTTCCTCCAACAAAAATAACGTACTTAATCGGTAAATTATGTTTATTCGCAAACTCCATATCTCTTCCGTCATGAGCAGGCACCGCCATAACCGCGCCAGTGCCGTAACTTGCTAAAACATAATCCGCGACAAAAATTGGCACTTCCTCGTTGTTAAAAGGATTAATTACTTTAATACCTTTTAATTCAACTCCTGTTTTCTCTTTTTCTAATTCAGTTCTTTGTAAATCCGATTTTTTCTTCGCTTGTTTAATATATTTCTCAACTTCCCCTAAATTCTTAATTTTAGATTCTAAATTCTTAATTATTGTATGCTCCGGCGCCACAACCAAATAAGTGCAGCCAAAAATAGTGTCAACCCTTGTCGTAAAAACTTCTATAAATTGTTTTGAATTTGGGATTTGGGATTTGGGATTTATTTGTGATTTGGAATTTGTAATTTGGAATTTTATAATAGCTCCCTCTGATTGTCCTATCCAATTCGCCTGCTGAACTTTAATTTTTTCAAGATAATCAACTTCGTCTAAATCCTTAAGAAGACGATCTGCGTATTTAGTTATTGCTAACATCCATTGTTCTTTTTCTCTTTTTTCTGTTTTTCCTTCGCAACGTTCGCATTTTCCATCAACAACTTCTTCATTCGCAAGCCCTGTTTTACAAGACAAACACCAATTAATAGGCATTTTCTTTTTATAAGCCAAGCCCTTTTTATAAAACTGTAAAAATATCCATTGGGTCCATTTGTAATATTCGGGGTCAGTTGTGTTTATTTCCCTGCTCCAATCAAAAGAAAAGCCAAGGGATTTAAGCTGACGCCTATAATTATCAGTATTTTTCTTAGTGACGATTTTCGGATGGATGCCTGTTTTAATTGCGAAATTTTCAGTTGGCAAACCAAAAGCATCCCAACCAATCGGATGGAGCACATTATATCCTTGCATTCGGCGCTTTCGGGCAATTATATCCATTGCCGTATAACTTCTTGTATGCCCAACGTGCAAACCCTCTGCTGAAGGATAAGGAAACTCTATAAGACAATAGTATTTAGGTTTTTTTGAAAAATCTTCGGCCTGATAAAACTTGTTTTCCTCCCAATATTTCTGCCACTTT
>JAZGAA010000008.1:0-2819 GCA_036444215.1 Minisyncoccota bacterium | reverse complement strand
ATCCGAAATCCGCAATACATAAGGTGTGCTTATGAAGATCCTCGTAATTAGGGTTTCCTGAAAAAGTCGTAAATCCGATAAAATTCAAGTCATAGCGGATTCTGACTTCTGCAAAATGCATCCGTTTGGAGTCACAAGCCGTTTAGTGTCGACATACCACAACCAGAATTCGATAGGACCTTCAGATTTGCGACGAAAAAAGAGACAAAAAAGAATGGCCTTCAGCCATCTTTCGATATTTAGCACGATGAAAGTCACCGCAATAGCTGTCTCTGAGGTTTGAGCCAGTTTGCACATGATCTTTGATAAACTGAAACGGCGCTTGGCTTGGCCAAACTTACCTTCAATTGGGATACGATCCAACTCATCTTGGCGTGCTTGTACTTGGCGTTGGCTGTCGATTTGTTTGGACGGTCTTCCCAGTACTGGTCCTGATAAGCGAATACCGAGTTTTTTACAAAATTTGCGGTTACCTCTGTTACGGTAAATTTTATCCGCATGCACCGATTCCGGGTAAAACCCAAAACGGTTATGATATGACTCAATTTGCTCTTTCAAGTCACCAGCTTCGTTGTAGTTGTCCCAGCTGATGCGATCGACAAAGGCAAATCCGTCTACAAGACTTGCCGATATCTTCGCTCCAAACTCGGTCGCTGCGCGGGCCTTTCCGCGTTTGATTGGTCTGACATGCGGCTGTGATATACTGACAATCCTATCGGCAATTCTATTCTCGCGCTGGTCAAACATCGATTTTTGTTGCCGATAAACTTCATCAATGACTAACAAGTTTTTGTACTGCTTGCGAGTCAGTGTTGTCAGTGAAATTTGCTTGGATTGCTTCTCTATAGTTTTCAGATTGCGTCTTAGATAACCCAGTTGCTTACGGATGGCCTTTCGTCTTTTACTCTTTGATAACTTTTTACTTTTGGCAACCGAAAGAAATTCTTTGCGAGCTTTTTTCCGATAAGTGCGTGGCTTCTTTTGTTTGCCCCTCAACGGGCGGTGTAAGATATCTATAACTTCTTCACTCTTTTCTCTGGCAGTATTTAAAATTTTCAGGTCCGTTGGAAAAGTGATATCTGCCGGGGTACAGGTGGCATCGACAAGCAACTTACCTTTGTTCTTTAAAACCGGTGATCCAGGGCCATTATTTTTATCATCAGAGGGCTTTTCCTCTGACGCTTTTATGGCTTGCGCAAGAGCCTTTTTGGTTATGACTTCATTAATCTTGCTAAGCGTCTTTTTTCCTATTCGTTTGCGAAAGTGAACAAACATAGTCGGATGAAATGGCGCTTCGTCTTTGTATTGCTTGAAGCCAAGAAAATATTGGAGA
Source organism: Minisyncoccota bacterium (assembly GCA_036444215.1). Lineage (GTDB taxonomy): Bacteria > Patescibacteriota > Minisyncoccia > UBA6257 > UBA9933 > CAJVXI01. Next base: position 1,486 of record JAZGAA010000008.1, on the reverse strand, counting down.
TAGGGATTTTCCCGGATCTGCTCTACGGTTTCTTCATCACTGGTTCCAAGACGTTCTTTGATGATCAACGACCCAATGGCGATGCGAACCGACAGAGCAGGCGATCCCATTTGGGATCCGGAAAGAGATTTGGAATAAAGTGATTCAAATTCGTCCCATGGGATAAATTTGGCTATTTTTACCCAACGATTGTCGCTGCGAAGTCCGCCGCTAAACGGCAAGGCGAAATCTTCGAACTCAAGCTGTTTGAATTTGTATTTGTACATGGCGTAATAGAATAAAGTGCAAGGCTTTTTGAGGTTATCGGTGATTTTTATTTCACTTTTGATCGTGGATATAGCACTTTTAAACTATTTATTCAATAGGTTATATTTATTTCAGGAAGCCCTAAATACATCTCTGCGCTCTATGGCTCTTTCAAGATTCCGATCCCTTCTGCGGCCTAATCCACTTCTACGATCGAACCCTGTTCTACGGTCTTGGACTTTTCTTTTATCTAAGCTATTGTCTGAGGATGATTTTTGACGTCTATCAACTCCTGAACGAGTTCCACCTCTATCTTTTATTGCTTTTTGCTTATCTGTATCGCTCATATCAACGGGGGTCTCTGGTATCAGTTGGTTCTATGTGATTTTCCTATTTTCATTATACTTTTAAATTTCACACCAAATCCAATTTGGTTAAAATGTATAATCTCACCTCTTAGCAGGATATATTCCTTCGTCCCTGGGGTAACAAGTTTTAATTTTTGCCCAGTTGAGAATTTAGCCTTGGTTTCGATAAAGGCTCCACCACGATTTATATTTTTGATTATACCTTTGTAGTATTTATTTTGAGAGGCAAAATATGTGGGTTTTGCGCAGGGTTTTCTTGGTTTTTTTCTTAATTCTTCCATTTCAAAATGATCGTTTTTTTGTGATTTTTTTCGGCTTTATCAAGGGTCAATTTAGCACCATAACCATAATTAAATGATATTCTATTTAAACGCTTTCGCCAAATAATCACTACTAAAAAAAATCCAGAGCCTTCAGAAAAAAATTATGGTTTTAATCTTGAAAGCCGATGTTAATTTGCGCTCATGGTTTCAATAAAGGGTCTGTTTCAAAAAACAAACCACTCCTGCTATAGTTAGCTAAATTTTCTCTATAGAGAAAATGGACACCCTATTCTTCAATGGTAATGGGCGTCCAGTAATAACATTCGAGACTCACTTCTTTTTTCAAGATATTGGTCCATTTTGAGTCTCCTCAATCAAAAAATCTTTTTAGCAATTTCTAGAAAAGCCCTATTAGCACACCAGCTGATAGTACACCGCAAATAACCAAGTAAGAAGTTAACACAACAGTTGCTATTGAATCCATGTTTACTCGCTTATTGGTTTGTTATCGCCAAAAGTGTTTTTGTTGTTTGAATGAACTTTACGCCCACCACCTCCGCTAAAATTAAACATTTGAGCGTAAGAAAAATACTCCGAACGCTCATTTGC
>JAZGAA010000007.1:0-4973 GCA_036444215.1 Minisyncoccota bacterium | reverse complement strand
AAGCATTTATAATTGGCTTCGCAGCAAGCATAATGTTGAGCTATTGGAGAAATTGGGAAAAGCAGGTGTTGAAATAAAAGTTTCTAAGCTAAAACCTAAAACCCAAAAACTAAAAGCTAAAACCTTTGTGCTAACTGGCAGTTTGGAATCAATGAGCCGCGAGCAAGCAAAAGAAAAAATTCGCAGTTTTGGGGGAGATATGTCTGAATCTGTAAGTAAAAAAACTGATTATGTTGTGGCTGGCTCTGAACCAGGCTCAAAGCACAATAAAGCGAAGAAATTAAGGGTTAAGATTATAAGTGAACAAGAGTTTATAAAAATGTTAAAATAAAGCATGGCTTCAATTAACAGAGAAAACTTAAAACACTTAACGGAATTGGCAAGAATAGAAATAGAAGAGAAAGACGAAGAAAAATTATTAAAGGATCTACAGGAAATCCTTGATTATTTTGAAGAGTTAAAGGAAGTGGATACTAAAAATGTCGAGTCAATGTCTGGCGGCAATATTTTTTTATCAAATGTTTTTCGTAACGACACTGACTCATACGGACTTTACGCGGATTTATACGGAAGAAACGAAAAATTAAAAGGCGTGTTTCCTGAAGAAGAAGACGGATTTTTGAAAATACCGCCTGTATTTTTCGTCGAAGGCGGATCCGCCTCTGGTGGAGAGTAAAATGAATATACAAGATTTAACAATAAAAAAATTTCATAATGGTTTAATTAAAAAAGAATTCTCTGCCACTGAAGCTGTAGAAGAGTTTTTTGATTATATTAGCGGGAAAGATAAAGATATTAATGCTTTTATTCGGCTTTCTAAAGATTTAGCTTTATCACAAGCAAGCGCGGTTGATACGGATTTGGCTAGCGGTAAAGAATTGGATATTTTGGCTGGCGCACCTTTGGCTATTAAGGATAATATTTTAATAGAAGGAGAACCAACTACCGCAGCTTCAAAAATACTGCAAAATTACCGCGCCAGTTATGATGCTACGGTAATTAAAAAGCTAAAATCCAGAAACGCTATTTTTCTTGGTAAAGCCAATATGGATGAGTTTGCTCAAGGCGCTTCTGGTGAAAATTCCGCTTTTGGCCCGACAAAGAACCCGCACGATTTAGAGCGAGTGCCTGGTGGCACTTCTAGTGGTTCAGTAGCTGCCGTAGCGTCTGATATGGCTGTTGCTGGTTTAGGTTCTGATACTGGCGGCTCTATAAGGCAGCCAGCAAGTTTTTGCGGAGTGGTTGGTTTAAAACCGACTTATGGTGCAGTTTCCCGTTATGGTTTAATTGCTATGGCATCAAGTTTAGACCAAATCGGTCCTATTGCTAAGACCGTTGAGGATGCGGAGATTTTATTTGAGGCGATAAAAGGGAAAGACGTACTTGACTCAACTTCTGTCAACTTAAAAACTGAAAACTTAAAAACCAAAAGCTTAAAGGAAATTACTATTGGGTTGCCGGATGAATATTTCATAGAAGGTTTAGATAAAGAAGTTGCCAGCGCTGTAGAGGAAGCGATAAAAACCCTAAAAGGTTTAGGAATTAAATTTAAGAAAATTAGTTTGCCGCATACAAAATACGCTATTTCTGCTTACTATATTATTATGCCGGCGGAAGTAAGCGCCAATCTTGCACGATATGATGGCGTTAGATATGGACGAATCACAAAGCGCGAATCACAAAGCGTTAATTTAAGAGATATTTATCTAAAAACTCGGGGCGAGGGCTTTGGTGAAGAAGTAAAAAGAAGGATTATTTTAGGAACTTTTGTTTTGTCATCCGGCTATTACGACGCTTATTACGCTAAAGCACAGAAAGTCAGGCGATTGATTAAGAATGACTTTGATAAAGCATTTGATCCGTCAGCTGGAGGAGTAGATGTTATTTTAACCCCAACAGCGCCAACCCCGGCTTTCAAAATCGGCGAAAAAATTAACGACCCGCTTTCAATGTATTTGTCGGATATTTTCACGGCTCCGGTAAATTTGGCGGGTTTGCCGGCGATTTCCATTCCAACACTGACAAATACGGACTATACACGGACTAATACAGACAGTCCGCATAAGTCCGCGTCTTTGCCAGTAGGGTTTCAGTTAATCGGCAAGTACTTCCACGAAGCCGATATTTTAGAAATAGGAAAACAGTATGAAGCGCATTAAAAAGCCAAAAACTCTTTTTTGGACCAATCATTCTAAGGCGAAAATGCGTTTTTATAAATTATCGGAGCAAAGAGTGAAACGTGTTCTTAATTCGCCAAAGAGAATAGAACAGGGGATTGCGCCCAGTACTATTGCCATGCTTCAATCAGCTGGCAGTAAAAAACATCCTTATGAAATTTGGGTAATGATCCAGGACAAGAGAGATAAGCGTAAAATTATTTCTACTTGGAGATACCCGGGCATAACCAAGGCAGGCGAACCATTGCCGGAAGGAATTTTAATGGAAATGAGGGACATTGTTTAGCTATTGACATTTCTATATGAATATGGTATATTATTATTGTTCTTTAAGTATTTAATATAAACCCCAACTTGTCAGGAGGACATAATGGGAAATGGTCGCTACCAAAAAGCCGTCAAGAAAATGAAAAAGATGGAAAAATTAATTGATGAAAAAGATTTTTTTGGAGCGTTTGGAATTCGTCCTATGCGGACTCCAGAGAGACTTCGCGAAGAATATTATCTTCCTCATCCATCCGGAATTTCTTCAGACGGAAGCCGCACCTGGGTGTTTAGTTAGTCAGTCCCCTTGCGGGGATGCAAAAAGCCCGAGGGTTATTATACATAACTTTTCCCTTGGGCTTTTAAATTTGTTGACAAAAAATATATAAAATGTTATTTTGTAAAAAGTATAGGAGAATCTAAATTTCCTATTAAAAATAATTTAAAAACAAGTTGAAAGAAGGCGTAGAATTTATAGGAAAACAAGCAGCTTTTTACACGAAGCGTCAAAAACTATTTAAAGGAGGGAAACGAATATGCCAGGTAAGTTTACTGTGAAAAAAGAGGACGGTGTAAATTTAATTATTAAGGCATTAAAACAATTCAGCCCGAATGCAGCAGAACTTGAGGCGAACGGAGTAATTGGAAGTCAATTGAAATACGCATTAAATTGTTTCATTAATAATCCGCCAGACAAAGAATATATCAATGTGATGATTTTAATCTTCAAATTGCTTGGCTACAACGATAGCCTTGTTCCTGACGGTGTAATCAGAAATGAACTAAGGTTTGCAATTAATGTTTTTCTTGATTGTAACTAAAAAATAAGGAAAGGAAAACTATTAACGAGCGAAAAGGGAATTGTGTTTAAACGCAATTCCCCTTATTTTTTTTGTAAATTTTAGTTATAATTTCTTTAATGAAACTCTCCATCGGCATAGTTGGTTTGCCTAATGTGGGCAAATCAACGCTTTTCAAAATTTTAACCAAACAAGAGGTGAAAATCACTAATTATCCGTTTGCCACCATTGATCCTAATGTTGGGGTTGTAGCGGCGCCGGATGAACGGTTAAAGAAAATTAGCCAAGTAATTGGTTCAAAAGAAGTTCTGCCAGCTGTTTTTGAATTTGTTGATATTGCCGGCTTGGTTAAAGGCGCTCATCAGGGCCAGGGTTTAGGCAACCAGTTTTTATCTCATATTCGCGAAGTTGACGCTATTATTCATCTTGTCAGGGTTTTTCAGGATAAAGATATTATTCATTTTGAAGCCGAACCGAGCTCTGTCCGCGACTTAGAAACAATTCTATCAGAATTAAAATTAAAAGATGAAGAATCTAAAGAAGAGGATAATTTATTAAGCGTTAAATCACAATTAATTATTTTAAATGGACAGCAAGAAGAAGCGTCAAAAGAGCTTATTAACAAGATTGATGAACTGAAATTTCCTTATTTAATACTAGATTTAAAATCCATTATTGGAGTCGAACTCCAATATATTGATCAGATATTTGACGCTTTTTATAAACTTCTTGATTTGATTACTTTTTATACGGCTAATGAAAATGAAGCCCGGTCTTGGTTTGTTAAAAAAGGGATTAAAGCGCCTCAGGCAGCAGGTGTTGTTCATACGGATTTTGAGAAAAAATTTATCAAAGCTGAAATAATTCAAGAAGATAAATTATTAGATGCCGGAAGTTGGAATAGCGCAAAACAGAAAGGGCTTATGCGTTTGGAAGGTAAAGATTATGTTATGCAGGATGGTGATGTAATGATAGTGAGGCATGGATAAGTACTTGAAATTTGTTTGAAAGTTTGGGAAAATAATATAAAGCGTAATGCCAATATACAAATGCGTACTAATGATACGAATAAATACTAATTCGTATCCATTAGTATAATTAGTATGAATTAGTATATTAGTATTGCATTAAACGAAGTGTATGGCTAAAAGAAAAATAAAAATGGCGGATATTGTGAAGCCGGCGCGTCCAGAGCGTACGGCGGATTCAGCGCGCAAAGCGCATTTTTTAACAAAAGATAAACAGGATAAAAAATCAAAAAAGAAAAAACAGGAAGATAAGCTTTTTAATGAATTAGGCAAAAAAATTGAACGTTTTGAAAAAGAAGAAGTTAAGGTGTTTAGCGAAGAAGACGCTCGGCGCAAAAAGAAGATTTTGTCTTTGAAGGGAATGAAGTTAAAAACTTTTTTTTGGTTGGTTTTGATATTGGTTATAATTGGTAGCGGCGTTTATGGAGCTGTTTCTTTTTTGCCGCGCGCGGAAATTAAGATTGTAGCTGAGAAATTTAATTGGGAATATGTTGATTCAATAACTGCCAGTAAAAATGTTAGCAGTATTAGTTTGGCAAATAAAAAAATCCCAGCCGAGGTTTTTTATCAGCAAAAGAACAACAACCTTTTATTTCCTGCAACCGGCATTAAGGAGGTAAAGCGAAAAGCAACCGGTAAAATCACTGTTTATAATACTTATAGCTCTGATCCGCAGCCATTAATTACAACTACCCGTTTTCTTG
>JAZGAA010000006.1:0-59942 GCA_036444215.1 Minisyncoccota bacterium | reverse complement strand
TGTGGTAACGCCAGGGCCATGGCCAGCTAGAACGCAATCCGAATGGACAACCACGCCAATAGTAACAGCCCCTGGCCTGAAAGTTCTACCAAAAGTGTTATCCGTATCTTCAATAGCCACAATATCCCCGAATCTTAATTTATCTAATCCTAATTTTTTGGTAATTTTTTCATCAGCCATTGTAATGTCGCAATCGCCGCTTACAACTGAACCGCCGCCCAACCCTGAACCCATTAAATAAGCAGGAACTTTTACTACCACTGGGAATTCAAGTTCTTTTTTGCGATTTAATTTTGGGTTAATTTTTGACAAAAGACCGGGATCTAAATTAAAAATTTTAATATCCGGACAATCAAGAATTGACAAACCTAAACCAAAAGCCACAACCTGAACCTTATCTCCGTAAACAAGTTTTTTCAAAATATCATCCGGAAAATCTATTAAAACATGCTCAATCCCGCCATGCATTCCAGTGACTATGCCTTTTTTATTCTTTGCTCGGCCAGTAATAACAGTGGCAACATTACCAATAGAAGAAAGCGCGTTGTATCCGGAATTTTCATTAGAATATCTAGCGTCCTCGCCTTTACTTTCTTTATTATAAGTACTCACTCCTGGTTCAATATGATCGCCTATCCAACCTCTTACTGAATCGCCAAGCTTAATATTATAGGTAATCCCGCCAACGCTGGGCAAATTAAGTGGCTTACCTTCATGGCTTACTTGATAGCCACGCCGCAAGATTGGGCTGGCGACTTCGCCAATGACCGCTACTTTAACTAATTGTTTTAAATTAAGTTTTAACATAGTTTTTCTTTTAGATAATTAATTAATTCTTTGACCTTTATTCTTTCTTGTTTCATTGTGTCGCGGTTGCGGACGGTGACGTCGTTATTTTCCAAACTGTCAAAATCAACAGTAATACAATAAGGCGTGCCGATTTCATCCTGTGAATAATAGCGTTTGCCGATGTTTCCACGGTCGTCCCACGCAACCATAAAATCTTTGCGCAAATCATCATAAATCTTCCTTGCCAATTTAACTAATTCCGGTTTATTGGCTAAAAGCGGGAACACAGCCACTTTATAAGGCGCGAGTTTTGGATTTAATTTCAGAACTATCCTGCTTGTCCCGTTTTTTGCGGGGTCTTTTTCTTCTGAATAAGCGTCTATTAAAAAGAATAATGCTGCCCTATCAACCCCGCCTGATGTTTCAATCACCAATGGAATATATTTCTCTTTGGCTTCTTCGTCAAAATAAGACATATCCTGGCCGGAAAATTTCTGGTGCTGCGAGATATCCCAATCGCCACGATGATGTATGCCCTCTAATTCTTTCCAGCCAAACGGCGTGTTGTATTCAATGTCCCAAGCTGCTTTCGCATAATGGGCTAATTCATTTTTTTTATGCTCCCTAAATCTTAAATTATCAGGATTCATTCCTAACGATTTATACCAATCCATTCTGAAGTTTTTCCAGAACTCATAATGCTTCATTGATTCTTTTTCGTCCGGCTTAACATAATACTGAAGCTCCATCTGTTCAAATTCAATTGACCTGTAAGTAAAATTACCTGGCGTGATTTCATTTCGGAACGCTTTTCCAATTTGAGCTACGCCAAAAGGAATTTTAAGGCGAGAGCTATTTAGGACATTTTTAAAATTTACATAAACTCCTTGTGTTATTTCACCCCTTAAATATACCGAATCTTTTTCTCCTTCAATCACGCCTAATTTTGCCTCAACCAGCAGGTTAAATTTCTTTTCTTCGGTCCAATCTATCTTTTCTTTTCTCTCCTTGTGCCATCTTTCATGTTCCGTAATAACATCTTCTTGGTCTGCTTTAAATCTTTGGTGACAAGTTTTACATTCTATAAGCGGATCGTTGAATCCGGCAATATGGCCGGACGCCTCCCAAACTTTTGGGTTCATTAATATGGAAGTGCTCATTCCAACAACATCCTCCCTGTTATTAACCATTGCTTTCCACCATTCTTGTTTAATATTAAATTTAAGCTCAGCGCCGAGCGGGCCATAATCCCAAGTCCCTTTTAATCCGCCATAAATTTCCGAACCAGGATAAATAAAACCCCGCCTTTTTGCTAAACTAACTATTTTGTCCATTAAATTATTTGTTGCCATAGCATAGATAGTTAAAAATTAAATATTAGAAATTTACTGGACGACTGTTCCTTTACTGGGATCAACCGTTAAATCATCAACTAATTGCGTGGATAAAGCCCCATCAAAGCTTTTTAATTCTACATTCACAAATTCATCAAAGGCCTTAATAGACGCCTGACTCACTAAAGGCATATAATAATCAATCTGAGTAATGTCAGGCGTGGCTTCAATCTGAAAAACAGCCTCAATTGGTTTGCCAATTACTCCTTTATTTGCCGGAATTTTATCAATTTTCCAAACTACTTCCTGGGTTCTTTCATTATACTCCGGTTTGGTCTCAATATTGCTTTTTACTTCTCCTGTCCAACTTACGCCTGATTGTAAAAATGCCTTAACTTCAATTTCACGAACATCGGTAGCGTAATTAGTAATTACCAAATGAACCGTGAAATTAGTCGGTTTATTCACTTTCGGAGACCAACTTCCTTTATTGGAGATTCCCCAACTCGGCTCCCGGAAAAAGGCCTGAGCATCAACAGTAATCTCTCCAACCACCTTGGTTTCAAAATTCGCCAAACCAACTGTTCTTTCAGCAGCCACATAATAAGGAACGGTCGGTGAATTAATCTCGGCCTGAATTTTTAAAACGAAATTTTTATCGGACAATCTTTTTATTGGATAACCTGATTGTAATTTTATTTGAAATTCCAGAGGGTTGCTGGCGCCGGCTTCCAAAATCCGCAACTCCGGAGTATTAGCAGTATTCCAGGTAAGAGTATTATCCAAAGAACTGAAGAAGGCCTGAGTTTCCAAAGTTGAGAAATCAAACATCTCGCCGATTAATTGCGCTTTGACAATAACATCACTTAATCCAACATTAGTATTGTTACGATAATTAATAAAATATCTTAAAGAATCACCAGGTGAAGCCAAATAGTCGGTTTGGTCATTAACGTTAATCGCCAATGAAAGGGGTGAAGAGGCAATGTTCAAACTGGCGGATTTTTCACTGACTAAATACTTTTGACCCAAAAAAGCCACGCTTAAAGAACTTTTGATTTCAAAAAATGATAACTCCAACCCAATAATACTGCCATTAACAGTAAAACTTCCTTCGGAATTCTTGGTTAAATCACCTAAATTCCAAATTCGATTGCCGACCGTTGGTTGAATGCTTGATTTTTTAAAAGTGAAATTTGACGGATAGGTCAGCTCTAATTCAAGCTCGGAAAAATCTATCTCTGAAATATTCTGAAAATGAATTTCCGTCTCAAATTCTTCATTATTTAAAACTTTTTGAGGCGCTACCAAATCCAACTTAATCCCCGGCTCCCGAATATTTACTTCAATGGCCTTAGTTTTCTCAAAACGCGTCCTTAAGGTTGATTTTAAAGAATAAGACAAAGCTACATCAAAGCGTTTTATTGTCTGTTCATCACCTAAAACAATGATTGAAAATTTTTCCTGAATGCTGGTGCCGATGCCTAAATCGCCTAAATCTTTAGTAATAACCCGTTTACTAAAATCATTGCCGGTTAAAGTTGAATGAGCCGGCAGATTTATGGATAATTTTGAATTTTGAAGAATGTTATTGGAATCATTGTCAAGATTAATCGTCAAATCAAAAGGTACGCCCATTAAAACCTCTTGAGGCGCTTCTAAAGAAAGGTTTATATCTTGAGCAGTAAAATATTTGTAAATATAAAAACCGGCTATTCCGCCAACTATTAAAAGCACCACCAATAAAATCCAAAACAAAAGCCGTCCGTATCTACTAAATTTAGAAATAATTACAGATTGTTTACTACTTTGTTCTTCCGGCTCTTCTTTAGTCCACTCTTTTTTTACGGTTGGAGGCGGGGTTTTTTTAATCTGCTTTTCTTTTTTAAAAGCAACTTTCTTTTTTGGTGATTGCTGATAAAGTTTTTTTTCTAATTCTTCAAGCGCCATATTATATTAATATTACCTCATCTTTCGGAATTTTTCCACTGCATTTTTTGCAAAAAAATACTTGGTCGGTTTTATAAAAATAATTTACTATTTTGCTGCTGCAACGATGACAACTGGCAAATTCGGGATCAAAGCCCAAAATTTTTAACAAATTACGGTAAACGGTTTTTCCCTCAAAATCAGAAATTAAAATCTTTCTAATTTCCAGCCAAAAATAAGGGTCCGGCTGAAGCTCAAAAGTTGTTTCTTTGATAAATTGAAGTAAAGTCAATAACTTGGAAAAATTTTCAATTGAGGCCCTGGATTTTTTCCTTTGTCTTGGTGCCAAAGCGTCAACCACCTGAAAACCGTTTTTTTCTATCAACCTTACCCGGACAAAATTCAGCGGCTCCAAATGGCCGGCTAATTTAGAAGTAATTTTGCGGATACTTTTGGCTTTGGCAACTACCTTGCCTAAATCTTTAGTATATAAGGAAATCAAAGTGTCAAAGTCGCCGCTTTCTTTTTTATCAAGCACGACGGCTTCGGTGAAGTATTCAGTCATAATAATAAAAATCCCAAATCACAAATTCCAAATTACAAATAATATCCAATGATCGAAACACGTTTTGAATTTAGAATTTGGTACTTATTTGTTATTTGGTGCTTGGAATTTGGTGCTTTAGTATATATTATACTTATCCACAAATTGTTGACAATCGTAAAAAAAACCATATAATTGTAGAGAACCCTGATAAAGGGGTTTTTATATTGAAATAAAAATATGATAGATACTCTTAATAGGATCCCCGGATATGGGAAATTAGCGGCTTTATTACTTGTTTTTTTAAGCATTGCCGGGCCGCTAACCGTATCCAATGGGGAAGTTGAAACGGAAACAATAAGCGCTGAAGGCGCTGGTGATGCTGTAAAAAGCGAAGAAATAAACGAGATAACCATTATTTCCCAGGATTCGCTTTTGGCTCAAAACAAAATTGAGCCAATATCCCAAAACATCAAAATCGTAATCACTGCTTACTCCAGCTCTCCGGAAGAAACCGATGACACTCCATTTATTACGGCAGCTGGAACTTTTGTAAGACAAGGAGTGGCAGCAGCTAACTTTTTGCCAATCGGCACTAAGATTAAATTGCCTGATGTTTTCGGAGACCAGATTTTCATTATTGAAGACCGAATGCATCCCAGATTCAATGACCGAGTTGATGTCTGGTTTGCTGAAAAATCAACCGCAAAAACATTCGGCAAACAATTAAGCAGAATTGAAGTATTATAAAAAAACCTCCGCTCAAGCGGAGGTTTTTGGTTGTAATTTTCTTGGAATTGGATTATTATTAATAATTAGAAACTTTAAAAAACAATTTATAGGAGGTTGAAATGAATTATATCAACATTGTGGATATCTGGTTTTTAAAAAATGCTTTAATTTTTGTTATTGTTTGTGCTGCTATAATGCTCTCTATGATTGCAGCGATGAATTATCTGCTTAATAAAACGGTCTATTTTGATGACGGGAAAAAACTAGCAGAAAATGGAATAAAATGTCCCCGCTGCAACAGCGATCAATTACTTGGCGGCGTTAATTTCTATTATCCACTCCGAGAGCCAGATGATTCTTATAAAATAAGATGTAGAAATTGCAAATATGAATGGGAGGGAATTGAAGTCGCTTCTAAAATAGAAGAAATAAAGGTATAGAAAAATACAAAGGGGAGTCATCGCGACTCCCCGTTTTTTTATCTATTATAGGCTCTGCCTCGCCAGTCTATTCTTTCTATAAACACAGAAAGGTTATCAAAATCAAATTCCGTTAAAATTCTTATTTTGCCAATTCTAATTCTATAAAAGCCGAGCCAGCGGCCTTTAAGTTTTTTAATATCTATATTAAAATCCTCTCCTTGAAATACAAAAATCGCCTTTCTGATAATATCAATTATCTCTGTTTCGGCGATTTTCTCCTTTTCAATAAATTTTAAGGCATCTCTACTAAAAGAGATTTTCCAGTTCATATATTAACCGCTATTGTCTTTTTGGCTTCTCTTAAGGGTTTTTTATATAATTTTTCTATTTCTTTCTGCTCTTTTAAAGAAACATCTGGCATTATAAGCGCCCTGAGTTTCATTATTTCAGATATTAAAACTTCCCTAACAGATTCTTTAACAGCGGTTTTTAATTCTTTTTTGGTAATAGTGGTTGTACTCATATATTAACAATATTAAACTGCCATAAAATAAAGTCAAGGAGGGATATAATAAATTTTTCTAATTGAAACGGTGTTTAAAGTTTGGAGTAAATAAACGGCTCACACGGCGTGTGAGCCGTTTAAATACACTAATTAAACCGAATAATAATCAGAGTGAAAAAGATTTTCTGATTCTTAAAACAAAGCTTTTTGGGATTCCAGTTCCTCTCGTTCATCTTCTCTAAAAATTTCTATTTTTCCGTATTCGCCGTCATAGCCAGGGTGAATTTTTACTTGTCCGTTTCTGACTCGTTTAATGCCTTCAGCCACCCGAATGTCAGCTACTGATTTTATTTCTCCTTCGCTTGTTTCCAAAAGAATTTTCAATTCATTGCCAAGGGATTTGATTAAATTCTTGTATTCTTCCGCCACTTTTTTGGTATTTGTTCCCATATTAAAGGCCTCGGCAATAATTTCATCTAATGGGATTAAACTGCGATAAGAAACTCTTTTATCATCTTTATAATCAACATCTCTGTCTGCCAACTCGTCAACTCTGTTCATTACTCCGATAGTAAGTTTTTTCCCGCACTTAGGACAAATATTATTATGCTTTTTTGTTTCTTCCGGAGAAAAAACAATATCGCAATTACGATGGCCATCATAATGATATTTTCCTTCTTCCGGAAAAAATTCAATTGTCTCCAGAAATTGTTTAGGATTACGGGATTTTATGGCTTCAATAATGCCCTGATAAGATAATTCAGTATCAAAAATATTCACTTCTCTGCCAATCTTCTGCAAACTATGGCAATCGGAATTGGAAATTAGCGATATATTATCAAGCTTGGAAAGTCGCCAATTCATTGCCGGATCGCTGGACAAACCAGTTTCAATCGCAAAAATATGTTTTGCCTGTTTGCCGAAACATTCTTCTAAAGAATCAAATCCCGACATTGAACCAAAAACAGAAAACCAAGGAGTCCAGGCATGAGCCGGAATAACTACTGCTTCCGGATTAGTGTTAAAAACAATCTTTGCCAGCTCCTCGGAATCCAAACCTAAAATCGGCCGACCATCCGAAGCTAAATTACCAATCCAGGAAAGCTGAGTATTAATACTTTCAACGGTTTTGATGTCAGGAGCAAATAGTAGATTATGCACTCTATGCGTTTTCTTTACTCCAAGCTTTGACGAAAAACGCGAATAAATTCCTGAAATTTCTGTAGTTAATATAAATCGCGTTTCTGATAAATTACCTTTTAATGTCTTTTTTTTGTATTGGGGCTTTAATTTAAAAAGCCCCGGCTCAGCAGGGCTCAGTTTCTCTTTTATTTCCTTAAACCAACCCGGATGAGTGAAATCTCCTGTCCCCATCACCAGAATCCCCTTATCATCAGCCCAGCGGTCAATTTCTTCCAAAACCATATTCTTACTGGTGGCTCGGGAATATTTTGAATGGATGTGAAGGTCAGCAATAAACTTCATATTAATCAAATTTTACTCTTAACTTCTTAGATTTTTGGCGGTCAAGTTTAGGAAGGATAATTTTTAAGACGCCATTTTTAACCGATGCCTGAGCTCTGTCAGGGTCAACTTCCTGGGGTAAAATAACTGAACGGGAAAACCTTCCCCAAAAACACTCTTGATAGAGATAGTCCTCTTTTTTAATTTTTTCTTCTTTTTGACGCTCGCCTCTAATTGTTACAGAATCAGGAGTAATAGAAATATCCAAATCATCCGGATTAACGCCGGCAATTGTTGATTCCACTATTATATTATTCGGCGTCTGATAAATATCAATTGTCAGCTGCCCTTCAAAATCCTCAAACCCTTCAATAGTGTCTAATTCTTCTTCTTTTGAATTCTTTTTCATATTTTTATTATTTTTAGAGCTTGAAACGTCAGCCTTTGCTAATTTAGGCTCAAACTCGTCATCGCCGGAATTAAAACCGGCTAATTTTTCGAAAAAGTTTTTGTTGTCGTTATCCATACTAATTAACACTGACTTATACGGAAATTCCGCATGAGTCTGTGTTTAGTCCGTATTAGTCCGCGCCTTTAGGCGTTCGAAATCATAAAATACGAAAAACGCGATAATTATCAAGAATACGCTCGGGTAAATCACTGCCTCGCTAAATATTAGTATAAGATAATTAAAAACAGTATGCAAGATAGCGGCAATGGCCAGCCCTTTTAGTATTTTTTTGCGAGCCCAATAGAATCCGACAACTCCGGAAACCAAAGCGTGAAGTAATGTAGCGCCGACAAAACGAAGAATCATTATATTAATAACTCCGCCGGCATCGGAAACAATATTAAACACTACAGCAAGATTTTCTACAGTAGAAAAACCCAAAGCCGCCACAATCATATAAATCATTGCGTCAATTGGCTCGTCAAAAAAGCGGCTCTTTCTTACCACTAAATAAGCAGCCAGAAATTTAAAAACTTCTTCAATCACAGATAAGCCAAAAAAAGAAAAAATACTGGTATCTTTGATGTTTAAATTTCTGGCAAAATCCTGAAAAATTGCCTCAAAACCCAGAGCGATAAAAGTGAAAATAGCGCCAACAAAAAAAACCTTGGCAATCATTCTTTTCGGCTCCGGATGAACGTCTTCTTTAAGAAAGAAAATTAGCCAGGCAAAACCGGGCAATAAACCTAAAAGAATGATTAAGAATTCCATATTATTTGTAAAAAATCACATTGAGTAACTAGGAACTAGTAAACAAGGAAACAGAAAATTCCTATTCCCTAATTCCTGATTACTGATTACTCTTATTACAACTACCACTTCTCAACCATCAGCAACTTTTTCTCTTTAATAGGTAAATATTGCCATATTTCCTCCGTAATAAACGGCATAAAAGGATGAAGGAGTTTGAGGTTGGTTTTAAGAATTTCCAATAAAAGATATTGAGCTGATTGACGATCTTTTTTGTTATCTCCTTTAAGTCGCGGTTTGGTTGATTCAATTATTTTATCAGCAAAAGTATGCCAAAAATAATGGTAAAGACGTTCGGCGGCCGTATGGAATTTAAACGACCCTATAAATTTGGTAATCTCTTTTTTGAATTTCTCTAATTCCTTTATTTTTTTTCTGTCGGAAGCAGTAAGTTTTGGTTTTGTTTTTAAATTAAGATCCCCGCAATTCATTAAAACAAACCTTGAGGCCTGCCAAATTTTATTGGCAAAATTACGATAGCCGCGAATTTTCTCTTCATAAATTATTGGGTCATTTCCAGGAGTGTTCCCGACAATAAGCGCCATTCGCAGAGCATCGGCGCCGTAGATATCTATTACCCCTAAAGGATCTATTACATTGCCCTTTGATTTACTCATTTTTTGCCGTTCTTTATCACGAACCAAACCGTGAAGATACACATATTTAAAAGGCGGCTTACCAGTAATATAAAGTCCGAACATAATCATTCGCGCTACCCAGAAGAAAAGAATATCCCATGCAGTTTCCATTACATCAGTTGGATAAAAATTTTTAAAATCATTTTTGCCGGATGTCATTAAAGTAGCGAATGGCCACTGGCCCGATGAAAACCAGGTATCGAAAACATCTTCGGTGCTCTTATCAGGAATTTTAATACCCCAAACTATCTGGCGGGAAATATTCCAATCTCTTATATTCTTCATCCAGTGAAAAAATACCTTCTCAAATCTCTTAGGAATAAATTCTACTTTTCCGGATTTCACCGCTTCCACCGCTATGTCCCTTAATGATTTATTTCCTGATTTCGGTTTTTCCGTCATTTTAACAAACCATTGGTTGTCCAAACTTAATGGCTCGACTTGCGAACCGCACTTATAACACAAAGCAACTGTATTTAAATAATTGGAATCAATGCCGGATAACGCGAATTTTTCATCTAAATTATTGCTATTTTCAAGAATTTTAATAGATACATCTCGCGCTTCTTTAACTTTTAAACCCAAAAGTTCTTTTGGAATATTTTTTCCTTCTAATTTGCCGAATGGATTAATTATCCTATGCGAATCTTTATTAATTTCCGAATGTCGATTATAAATTTCTTCGTCCAACCTGTCATGATCCGGCGTAATTTTTAAAACTCCTGTTCCGAATTTTATGTCAACTGCGGAATCAGTAATAATAAGCAATCTTTCGCCATTTAAAGGATTAACAGCGTGTCTTCCTATAAATTTCTTATAACGCTTATCTTTTGGATTAACGGCTAATGCGACATCAGCGGGAATTGTTTCCGGCCTGGTAGTGGCAACCGTAATTGAAGAATTTAATTCCGGTACTTTATATTTAACATAATAAAAACAATTTTTTCTTTCTTCGTATTTTAACTCCACATCCGAAAGCGAAGTTTGATGTTTAATACACCAATTAACAATGCGCTTGCCTCTATAAAGTAAATTGTCTTTTTTTAATTTCTCAAAAGTTTTATAAACAATATCAATAATATCTTTATCAAGAGTAAATTTTTCCCGCGACCAATCGCAAGAAGCGCCTAATTGCCGAAGTTGATTCTCCATTATTTCCTTATTTTTTTGTGTAAAGTCCCACATTTCTTTCCAAAGTTTATCGCGAGGAATTTTAAAACGGCTGCGGCCTTCTTTTTCTAACTTTTTGTCATAGACCACCTGGGTTTCAAAACCAGCGTGGTCAGCGCCTGGGAGCCAAAGAGTTTTATCGCCTTTCATTCGGTGATAACGAATCATAATATCCTGCAAAGTCACAAAAACTGCATGGCCAATATGAAGCGAGCCATTGGCGTTAGGAGGAGGCATTATTATAGTAAAAGGTTTCTTATGTCTTGCCGGCAGTTTATCCGGGTTAAAAAAGCCCGACTTCTCCCAAAGCCGATAAATTTTTTTTTCAATTTCTTTTGAGTTGTAGGGCTTATCGAATTGCTTCAACATAAACCTTGGTTAAATTCGGGTCAGCTTCATTAAGATTGAATTTGGGCATAGGCAAAGGAGGTGCCAAAGAATTAATATGGGCCCGGGTCTTAGGACCAAAATAACCTGAAGTTGGTGATATGCCTTCTTGTTTTTGATATTGAATTAAGGCGTTCTTAGTTATTAGCCCAAAATAATCCGTGGTTTCACGGTTGAAAAATCCAGCATCTTTAAGAAATTTCTGCAAAGACCTAACGTCTTCACCTTTTGAGCCGATAGTTAAATTATTAATGAAATTATAAGCAGTTGACGCCGGTGTCTCGGTAATTAAAATAATGTACTTCGGGAAAATAATTCGGAAAAATTTTTCTTCAAAGGCCTGAAGATTGTCTAATTCAGTTTTAGAAGCTCCTATCCGGAGACCATTTCTATTAAATAAGAAGCTAATAATATTAACTTTTGACAATTCAAAAGCATTATTATTGATTACTAAACCACTGACATTTATGGATTTGGCTGATTCGGTTTTAATCTCCCGAGTTTGAATCTCGGGTTTAGGAAATTCCTCTTGGGATTTCCAATTAACATTAGAAAAAGAAAGTTCGATTTTATCAATATCTTTTTTATCAATATCAGCTTCAAATAGATATTTGATTTCACTAGCGTAAATAAAAGAATTATCCGTTAAAGTATAAATCTTCTCTCCTATAAAATTATAAACATCAAAAGTATAAGAAAAACTATCAGCTCCGTAATCAGAATTTAAGTTTTTTATCTCAGCTGCAATAACTGTTTTATCGCCAACAGAAAAATCTCTTACCCAAGACATTTCTAATGGTTGTAAGGTTTTTATTTCACAAGGAGCGCAAGGTTCTCCGCAATCCACCTCAATCTCGCCTTGATTTTTACGCCCGTCAAAACATGTTGGCGCAGGTTTAAGCCAAATAAGATAAACTCCGGCAACAATCAAAAAAATCACTGCCAGATAGCCAGCGCCGTAAAGTATTTGTTTTATTTTTCTGCGTTCCATTAAATTTTATTATAGCAAAACTTCAGTTATTCACAAATAAAAAATGCCGGCGTACCCTACTTTCCCTTTAAAGTATCATCGGGCTCAAATATTTTCACTTCTCTGTTCGGAATGGAAAGAGGTGGTTCATATTTGAGTAAAACACCGGCAAAAATAAATTTAACACAATTATTCGACTCCTCGAACCCTAAAATGAATTTAGAGATAAAAAAATACGATTTATTAGTACTTCTCGGCTAAACGCATTACTGCGCTTACACCTAAAGCCTATTTACCTGGTAGTCTTCCAGGAATCTAAGACGCTTAATCTTGGGAGGGGCTTCGTACTTAGATGCTTTCAGTGCTTATCCCTTCCGAACATAGCTACCCGGCACTTCACCTGGTGGCAAAGCCGGTAGACCAGAGGTTCGTTCAACCTGATCCTCTCGTACAAGGGTCAACTTCCCTCAAGCGTCAACGCCTACAGCAGATAGAGACCAACCTGTCTCACGACGGTCTGAACCCAGCTCGCGTACCACTTTAATTGGCGAACAGCCAAACCCTTGGGAGCTTCTCCACCCCCGGGATGTGGTGAGCCGACATCGAGGTGCCGAGCGAAGTCGTCGATGTGAACTCTCGGACTTCACCAGCCTGTTCGATACATTTTTAATGTATTAGACTATATCTTTTCCCACTAAAATAAAATCTCAGTGGGCGCGACGTATTATGATAGTTTAAAAACTACCATCCAATCCTCTTGGATTAAGTCGTTACAGGGTCAACTCGCCCATTTTTTTGGACGAGCGACTTCCCACGGTATTGTCAAAACTCTAAAACCCATTTCTGGGAAAGACCAGTTTTGATTCCACCGTTATAAGTCGCATTTATTACCTCGCATTACTGCGAGGAGGACAACAAAGCCTTATTTCAGGCTTCATCCCCGGGGTAGCTTTTATCCGTTGTCTCCGGCCTTTCTATAAAGAACCGTCGGGTCACTAAGTTCTGCTTTCGCACCGGCGCGGCTTGTCAGCCTTGCCGTTAAGCTGGCTTTTGCCTTTACGCGTCCAGCCCGATTTCCATCCGGGCTAAGCCAACCTTAATAAACTCCTCCGTTACTTTTTAGGCAAAATGTTAACCTAATTTATATTTTTATTAGGTAGATTACATTACTAATAATGCAATCCTCTGCGCATCGCTACGCAGTTCGGACTATATTATCAACTCTTTTTTATAAAAAGTTGCTATCGTGTAGTCTCTGAGGATCCCACTCTCAATATATTGAATTTGGTTTCCTGCTGATTGTCCGCATCACTTGAAAGATTTTTACTGTCCTTTAATAATATTTAGAACAAGTACTCCAAGATACTCGCGGATGTTCCAGCATATAGATAGTTTTTCCGTATCGCCTCACGGCAATAGGTCCCCCTCGTAATTGCACGGAGGTGCAAATTACATTAAGGAATACGCCCCATATAAACTGCCCGCCAGACACTGTCTCCGAACGTTTTTGCCGTTCAGATTAGATTTTAAAATTTTAAAGATGGGTGTTTCATTGGCGGCTCCACTCTACCCGAAAGTAAAGTTTCAAAGCCTCCCCACTACGCTACGCATTAAAACCCTAAAACCAATATCAAGCTACAGTAAAGCTCCCGGGGTCTTTTCGTCTTGCTGCAGGTATCCCGCATCTTCACGGGAATTGCATTTTCACCGAGCTCCTCGTTGAGACAGTTCCCCAGTCGTTACGCCTTTCGTGCGCTCCAGAACTTACCTGGAAAGGAAATGCGCTACCTTAGAACGATTCATTATGTGTTATTCTGTCTAGTTTAATTTAGACAACTCTCTATGTCGCCATAGAGTTCGGACTATATCATTCTTATTTTTAATAAGATTTGGCGTATAGTCTCTGAGGATTCTCCTTAGATTTACCTTAGGAGTCTTTCCTGCTGATTACCCAATCTGATAAATTTTTAAACCGTCAGCTTATCTTTTCAGATTACTGTTTTGGTTTTATCAGCCCTAAGGGCTTTCCAGCATATAGCCAAATTTTACAACTACAATCGTTACTTATAGTTATCGCTGACATTGACGAGGGCTTCGGGCAGTCAGCTTTCTCAAAATTGCTTTTAAAAAAACCGCCGCCGTTAACCTTCTCGCATCGGTCAGGCGTCACCCCCTATACATCCTCTTACGAGTTCGCAGGGAGCTGTGTTTTTGGTAAACAGTCGCCAGGGATACTTTCGCTGCGGCCGCCAAAATTTTTGTAAAACAAAAACTTAGGCGGCAGGGTTTATCCCGAAGTTACACCCGCTTTTTTGCCGAGTTCCTTAACGAGGACTCACTCGTTCCCCTGAGGCTCCTCGCCTCATCCACCTGTGTCGGTTTCCGGTACGAAGCCGAACATAGGAAATCTTAGAAGTTTTTCTCGGAAGACTCTTCAATTAAATTCTTCAGCGAACTGAAGTTTTATCGGTTTGCGAATCCCGCCATTTAAAGCAGCTGTCCGGATTTACCTAAACAGCAATTCTAATAACCAATAACACCAAACCATTAAGATGCTTAATCTTTTTTTCTCCGTCACTCCATCGAACTATGCCCGGCGGGCTGGAATATTAACCAGCTGTCCATCGGCTCCGGCTTTCGCCATTGCCTTAGGATCGCCTAACCCTCCGTCGATTTCCGTTGCGGAGGAAACCTTGGATTTTCGGGGAGCCGACTTCTCGTCGGCTTTGCGGTTACTCATACCAACATTTTCTCTTCCAAACGCTCCATGCGCCCTCGCGGGTCGCACTTCAGCGCGATTGAAATGCTCTCCTACCACACCAATGCTGCGCATTGGAAGCACCAAATCACAAGCACCAAATAACAAATAAGCACCAATGACCAAAATTCAAATGACCAAAACGTGTTTGGAATTTTGAAAATTGGGATTTGAGATTTATTTGTGATTTGAGATTTGGAATTTGGAATTTCCAGTGCGAAGCACTGGCATTCGTGTCTTCGGTAATTTGCTTAGCCCCGCTAAATTTTCGGCGCAACCCGCCATCGAATAGTAAGTTGTTACACACTTTTTAAAGGATGGCTACCTCTAAGCCAACCTCCTATCTGTCTATGGCGAATTACTACCTTTTTAACACTTAGCAAATATTTAGGGACCTTAGACGACGATCAGGGCTGTTTCCCTTTTGACCAATGGAGCTTAGCCCCCATGGTCTAACTGCTTAGACAATCCTTTATGTATTCGGAGTTTGACTGAAAAGCCGAGGTTTCCCCCTTTACTTCTCAACCAGTAGCTCTACCCCATAAAGGTTTTTTCTAAACGCTAGTCCTAAAACTATTTCGGAGAGAACCAGCTATTACCAAGCTCGATTAGCTTTTCACTTCTTACCCCAGCTCATCCAAAGATTTTGAACGATCTACTGGTGCGGACCTCCCTTAGACTTTCGTCGAAGTTCATCCTGGCCAGGGCAAGCTCGCTTGGCTTCGGGTCTTACACATACCGCCAACCAATACTGCGCATTGGAAGCACCAAATAACAAGCACCAAATAACAAACAAGCATCAATAACCAAAATTCAAATGACCAAAACGTGTTTGGAATTTTGAAAATTGGGATTTGAGATTTATTTGTGATTTGAGATTTGGAATTTGGAATTTCCAGTGCGAAGCACTGGCATACGCGCTTTTAACACTCGGTTTCCCTACGCTTTCATCCCGTAGGATTTAAACTAGCGATATACATAAACTCGTTGGCTCATTCTTCAATAGGCACGACGTCACCCTTGCGGGCTCCGTCTCCTTGTAAGCATATGGTTTCAGGTTCTATTTCAACGGCCTCGCCGGCCTACTTTTCACCTTTCCCTCACGGTACTAGTTCACTATCGATCATCAAATGTATTTAGCCTTTCCGGATAGTGCCGGATGATTCCCTCGAAGTATTCTGTCATCGAGGTACTCAAGATAATCCACTAAAAGGATTATTCGTTTTCGCCTACAGGACTATCACCTCCTCTGGTCCTGCTTTCCAGCAGGTTCAGCTAACAAATAATTTTATAACCTTTCCTTTCTTCATAAATCACAGAATCCCTTAAAGGTGGAACTCTGTGATTAATAAAGTAGCGTGAAATTCTTACAACCCCGAGCATATAAAAAATTATGTGCTCGGTTTGGGCTCCTCCCTTTTCACTCGCCGCTACTTAGGGAATAAAAATTTTTCTCTTTTCTTCCGCTTACTGAGATGTTTCACTTCAGCGGATATACTGCTCTATTTTTAAAAATAGAGCCAATTACGGTTTACGTAATTAGGTTTCCCCATTCGGAAATCTCCGGATCAAAAGTTGCTAAGCACCTCCCCGAAGCTTATCGCAGCCACGCCACGTCCTTCATCGTCATTTGATGTCAAGGCATCCACCATACGCCCTTAAAAAAATTTTGTCTCTTAAATCCATATTTAGGATTCGAGGACTCGAATAATTGTTTTATAACGCGTCTTTCGCCCAAATAATTAACGAATTAAAATGAATGTAAAACGAATAAAAATATTCGTTTGAAATTCGTTATCATTTGTTTGAAATTCGAGCGATTCACGTATTTGTCAAAAAACTATCCATTCAGAAAACAAAAAATCCGCTGTTTAGCGGACTGAAATTGCGAACATAGAAAATTCGCCGTTTTTCAGCCGCCGGATATTTTCATCAACATTTTCATATCTGTATTATTAAGTATATATATAGTAGAAACCTTGTCAAGAGCTAAAAATATCCGAATTCGTATTGCCATATTATGCGGAAATGAAAAAGCCCGCGCACAAAACCGAAGTAATGTGCACGGGCCGAAGACTAAGGGCTAAAGGGTCAAAAAAGTTTAAGTTGCCCAAAGCCCTAAGTACAAAATTACTTACGGAGAACGGCAAAACGAACGTCCGAGCGCCAACCGCTGCCAAACCAACCCAGGTCCAGAACACGCTCACCAGCAACCCTGCCGAGACACGGCATACGGCGAACGCCATCCGGAATCTGCCACGCAGAACCAAGAGCAACTATCGGAAAATCTCGTTGCACATCAGGATATTTAGCCCCAAAAGCAAGGAGTTCTAAGAGTTCAGCTAAGCGAAAACCCTGTTTGTCTATTTCGCGGATTACATCCTCTGATTCCATACAACTATCAAAGTGAATAAGGGTGATTTCCGCTTCTGTCTTCCCCCTACGATTAGATGAAAAGTTTTTGGTCATGATGTTATTGTTTGACGAGTCGTACTTTCCAGCCTTCACCGCTTCTTCCACCGACAGATCATAGTTTACTGTCACGATAAAAGTATTGAGCGGCATGAGGCCGATGAGCCTACGGAATACGTTGCGGTCAACACCATTCTCAAGATTCGCATCTAGAAGATCCGAGACGAGTCCTGACGCCAGCAACTTTTGTAGCTGCTCTGTAGGAATCTTCTTC
This sequence comes from Minisyncoccota bacterium, assembly GCA_036444215.1. Taxonomy (GTDB): domain Bacteria; phylum Patescibacteriota; class Minisyncoccia; order UBA6257; family UBA9933; genus CAJVXI01. Next base: position 42,353 of record JAZGAA010000006.1, on the reverse strand, counting down.
TGCAGGATCAGATTTAATACCTGATTCCCTTGTGCTAGGGTTACGTCTTTCATAACGTAATTCCTCCTTTTATATTTGATTTGCCGCATCATTGCAGCTTTTAGCTCGGCCAGCCGGCTGACCTAAAAGCTGCAATGATTCGCAAGTAATTTATATAATTGTAAATGTTCAGGATTATGCCATAATTATAACAAATTATCCAAAAAAGTCAACCCCTGCAATTTATCCTTATAAAACCTGGAAATTATTATATTCTCGAAAAGATATTTCATCTACTTTTATATTATCTACTCTTGCTAAATCAGGGCCAATACGGCACCAATTTATAAATTCCTTGATAGCGGTATCACCACAATCCCGCTGAGCGGGACAAACAACAATTTCAACTGAACCATTTTCTAAATTTTTCGCGTACCCAACCAAACCAAGTTTTTCAGCTTTTTGTTTGGCTGAATATCTAAGGAAAACTCCTTGAACCAGCCCTGAAATTTTTATTTGATAGCAAGACATTGGTACTTATTATACTTTAAGATTTCGGAAACTGTAAATGATTATAAGTCATATAAGATAGCTGCTACCACTTGTGGTAGCACTACCACAAGTGGTAGTATTAATTCTCCTATTAAATTTTAATAAAAAAATCGGCTCAGATATATCTGAGCCGATGATAATTTTGGTTTTGAGTAGAGTATTTACTTCTCTTTCTTAATTATAGGAATAACTACAAAATCAGTACGACGAGTACCGTCTGCCATCTTTCTGCAAAAATCCGTATGGCTTACCTCAAGCTTATCTAATTCTTTATGAAGAGCCTCCATTAACTCAATAGATTCTTTTTCTCCCATCTCGCCTTTACCGGGTGCGGCTAAAATTCCAATTCCATGTTCCCCGAATTGAATTTTTATTGGCACTAAGTGCTTCTCATTCAAAAAAACCAATACTGATAGATTTTCAAATGCAGTTTTTTCCATTTTAAGCTCCTTTCTGTAAAAGTTGTTCAGGTAATCCTATAAATATTTCTTTTCCTTGTGGAAAAGGTCTAATTTCAATTAAACCCTCCCTCTCTAAAGATTCAAGAAATTCAAGAGAAATAGAATCTCCTACCGCCCTATCTACTTTACCAAGAGTATGTAATCTCTCGGGATAATTACCTAAAAATTTCAGGATTTTATCTTTTATAATTTCTCTTTTTGCCCTTCTTCTTTTTCCCATAATTTCCTCCTTATTTATATCATTGTCATTTTTAAGGTGCCTAAACCAAAAATAACAAAATTCTTGCTGTTTTGTCAACTTTTTAAAGTATAAAATCCTGCTACCACTTGTGGTAGCAGAAATACGTATTAAAATACGTATTTAATTCAAGGATTAAAACAGGGATTTAAACAGGGATCTAAAATTCAAACACCTCGTCTTCCTCGTCGCCGTAGAATTCTTCGTTGAAAAATTTAATGCGGAAGGGTTTTATTTTATATACTCTGGACTCAATTATTTTATTTTTGATGTTATCAAAGTTAATCAAGCTTTCAGCTCCGGGATTCGTTTGATGCCACATTTTCAATACAGCGATTATCTTATCTTTGCCTGTTATTTCGCTTGCTTCTCCCTGAACTTGCGCTCCGATTTTTTTGTCGCTTACTTTTTGATGCGAATCAGCTATACTACATGCAACATTTTTATTTTTTGTAATATTTATACAATGCTGAGTGTCAGACGGGCTAATAAAATAAAAATTAAAATCATCGTCAACCGCGTAATAAACAACGCAAGCCGCAATTTCCTCGCCTTGCGTAGCCAATGACATCAATTTTTGAGATTTTAAATAATTGAGGAGGTGTTGTTTATTTGTTTCGTCTTTCATAACTATTAAGTAAATCTTGTAAGAGATTTAGCGAAATCTAATAAGTGAGTTCCCACTAAAACAGCGTCTGCTCCAATCTCTATATCATCAACGGTTTTTATATTACTCGCCTGGCACAACCACCCTTTACGTAAAGCTCTCGCTTCAATAAATGTTTCTTTTTTTATTCCACCGGTAGAAAGATCCCTACTATTCCACACAACTCGTAAATTATTTGGTGTAGATTTTAATTCTTGAAGTGTTAATGGCTCAATCATGCATTTATCAAGATGTATTTTTGGAATACGACCGACAACCAATGCCCAATCTGCGCCCGCATTAATAGCTCGCTGAATCAATTCGTCATTCTCATGGATGCCCTTTGCCAAAATCGGCTTTTGAGTAAGTTTTCGCGCTTTTTGCAATAATTCAAATGAACCATTCCATCTGCTGTCGGTATGGACTGAAATAATATCGCCTATTTCATTAGCAACCTTGAATAATTCATCCCAAGTTTTATCGGAAGACCATCCAAATGGAGAGTGTGTTTTTACTTCTGCGATTATTTCTACTTTTTTATTCATAGCAGAAATTGATTTGGGTGGACGACCGGATTTGAACCGGCGATTTTGGGGAGGTATAGGAGACTTGCACTCCCACTGGCAATGCCACAGATTGCAGTGCTACTGTTACACTAATACCTCCATAAACTTGTGCCGCGGGGGTGAATCGAACACCCGACGCGAAGCTCTTCAAGCTTCCGCTCCACCACTGAGCTACCGCGGCTTATTAATTTTCCAATTCTTTATCCTCTTGTAATTGTTTTCACTTTAATCTTTTCACAACTCCAATATTTTTTCAAATACTTAACTATTTCCTTATCATTAAAATCCTTGCAAGAATAAATATCCATTGCTAAATAACCATCACTTGGCCAAGTATGCAAAGAAATATGGCTTTCGTAAAGCATAACAAAACCGGATACGCCCCAATCATGATATTTATCAGAAGACACTTTAGCCACAACTGGCTGGCGAAGCGGCCTCATTTTAAACTCCATCGGCAACCCCAAGAGTAATTTTTTAATAGCTTTCCTGTCTTCCAATTTTTCTTTCTTAATTCCATAAACGTCAATAATTAAATGTTTACCCCAGGTCTTTTTCATTTATGTTTTTCTATCTATAATTATTCGCCTCTTTTTGTATCCCCGGAAGGAATCGAACCCTCATTTGCTCCTTAGAAGGGAGCCGTTCTATCCGTTGAACTACAGGGACAAAGCCCTTGATAAAAATTCAATAATAAAGATAATAAATAAGAAATAGTACGGGGCATGGTGTAATGGCTAACATTTCCGCTTTGGGAGCGGACGATTCCCGGTTCGAGTCCGGGTGCCCCGACTTCGCTGGACGAAGCCCGCTTCGTCGGGCAAAAGCCCGACAAAGCTAAAACTGTTCATCAAACCCTTCCATTATTTCGTTAAATTTCCTATCCAATTCGTTTATTGCCTGTACCTCTTCATTAATTTTATTTATTAATTCTGAAATGCGCTCGCTGGAATTTTTTGTTTTCCCAAGAAATTTTGAACGCAGAACTTCTAAAAGTTGGAAAAGATAATCATTATAAGCAATCAAATGGCTAATTAAAGCGGTTTCCGAACTTATTGCCTGAATTGCTGACTGGCTGGCTGAGGCTGGAGAAATTTCCGGCACCGCTCTTGCCATTTTTTCAAGTTGAGCCGAAAGCTTAATGGCTTTTTCTCGCGCTTGGCGATTACGTTCAAGTTCGCTGGCTAATAAATTTAATGCTTCAGTATAATTACCATCTTTATCAAATTCATAAATCTTATCAAGATTCCCGGCCGACTCATTAGAAAGCCCAACAATATCCTTAGCAATCAAAGATGCTTCTTGGCGGGCTCTTAAAAAATCATTGGGAACGGTTTTGAACTCAACAAAAAAAATTCGAGCAATTAAATAAGCAGCTAAAACCACTAAGATAAAAATAATAAAAATTCTTAATCGACGTGGAATTTTGAAATAAAAATTGCTTATCATAGCGTTTTTCGCTCTAATTAAAAACGAATTAAATCGAATGATTATCGAATACGGACAATTTTAATCTAACATAAATATTGAAAAAATCAAGAAAAGGCAGTAAGATAGGATTATTGCGAACGCGGGTATCGTATAGTGGTTATTATGTCAGGTTTCCAACCTGAAGACACGGGTTCGACTCCCGTTATCCGCTCAATCAAGTATTTGACTATTCTAAAAAATTTACTTACAATATATTAAGTAATAAATTAAAATTTATATATAAGGAGGAATAAAATGTCTGATAAATTTTGCCGTTTTTATAATATCTGCGGAACAGCTAGTGAGGGATGTAGAGATGATGAAGAGTGTGATCTTAGAATACATCTCGAAAAATGCATTATTGTAAAAGGCCAAGAGTTTGAAGAATGTGATATTCCAAACTGGAAATTATTAGTGCCTAAAGGCTATGCCTGTTGTTCTTCAGACCAAAAATGTAGCTTAAGAGAAACACCGGAATTAAGAATTTTAATAGAAAAGTATGGAGTAGATACAATGAACCCGCAAAAATTAGATATGCAGCAGAAAAATGAAATTATTGAAACTATAAAAAAATTCTCTCCGAAAAGTACCAGTTTTTTAAAAATCGAGGTGTAGTAACAAAAGGGGCAATCCAAATGCCCCTTTATTTTTTATCAACTATCTCCAAAACTCGTTCGTATTTTATTAATCTTTCCGGTTTTGCCGGCGCGCCGGCTTTAATGCCCCATGCGTTAATACCAACAGCCAAATCAGCAATAAAATCATCCATTGTTTCGCCGCTCCTGTGCGAAACTATTGCCTGCCAGTTATTCTCATAAGCCAGTTTAACAACTTTTAGAGTTTCTGTTAATGTTCCTATCTGATTTAATTTTATTAAAATTGCGTTGCCGGATTTTTTATTAATTGCTGTTTTTAAACGTTCTGGATTAGTGGTTGTTAAATCGTCCGTTATCACTAATAGTCCGCGTCTATCCGCGTCCAGTCCGCGTGAGTCCGCGGTGAGCGAAGCGAATGAATCAAATGATTCCTCATAAAAAGGGTCTTCAATTGATAAAATATTATACGTTTCAATCAATTTTAAATATAAATCTTTTAGTTCTTCTACTGAGTGTTTCTTGCCGTCAACAACATACCCTGATTCTCTAAGAAATCCGCCTGATTTGTAAAATTGTGAAGCTGCTATATCCAATCCAATCCTTAAAGGATAACTATGCTTATCTATTAATTCAGCCAAAACTTCAATTGCTTCTTCATTATTTTTGAATGGAGCTGAAAAGCCGGCTTCATCACCCAAAGAAATATTTTCCTTGCCAAATTTATTTTCCAACAATGTTTGAAGTTTGCGGTAAAATTCCCTGCCAACACTTAAAGCAATGCCAAAATCTTCTACGCTTGGTATTACTTGGAATTCCTGAAATTCTAACTTTGACTTTGGATGGGTAGCGTGCACTCCACCGTTAATAACGTTAAAAACCGGCCTCGGCGTTCCTATTTCCTGATTACTAGTTCCTAGTTCCTTATTTATATATTGAAATAATTCTTTCCCTTCATTTTTTGCTTTCAATCTTGCCCAAGACAAAGACAAAGCTAAAATCAAATTACCTCCAAGATTTTGTTTATTAGAAGTGCCATCTAAAGAAATTAAAAAATTATCAAAATCTTCCTGTTTGTTAAAATCCTGTCCTAAAACTTTGCTTTTTATTTCTTCAAATTTTTTTAGAGCGTTTTTTGGCTCTAAAACAAACGCCTCATGCGTTCCAGTGCTTTTGCCGGCTGGCACGCTTGCGGATACAGAAATATCCGCGGTTTTTAATTCCGCTTCCAATGTTTCTTTGCCGCGAGAATCTGAAATGATTTTAATATTAACGTCTGTAATTTTCATTTCCTTTTTATAATAACATAATTTCAAGAATTTTATAAAAAATGGGTCAATCTTTTGACCCATTTCCTTTTAATTTAATCACTTAAATCCATTCTGAACTCAATTCCATGATTTTTAAACCCTAATCTTTTGTATAATTTATGAACCTCCGGCCTCGAATGCCTGCTGGTGGAAATTAATTTATAACAACCGTTTTTCTTTGCTGCTTTAATCACTTTTTGAATAAGTTTAGTTCCTATTCCTCTTTCTCTGAAGCTCTTATTGACAAATACGTCTTCCATTAATCCGAACGGTTCTTCGCGAAGGTCGTTCTGTAAAATGTAGAGATATGCCCTGGCAATTTCTTTCCTTCCATTTTTAATAAAAAATTTAATCCCTCTGGCTCTGATATTCTTCTGTTTAATTCTCGTATACTCCATATACATGCCTCCTTTATAAAAAAATTAAAGAACAGTTAATTTAAACTATTTCTTTCGTAATTTCTTCTCTTTTTGGTAAATCTTTTGAGTTGTTTTAACTACTGTGTCTGGATTCAAGGAAATGCTTTCAATTCCGTGCTCAACCAAAAATTCAGCGAATTCCGGAAAGTCGGATGGAGCCTGACCGCAAATTCCGATATATTTCTTTTTAGCGAGGCATTTTTTAATAACTTCTGCAATTAGTTTTTTAACTGATTCGTCTTTCTCATTAGTAATACTGCGGATTTGCTCATTGCCATCGCGGTCAATTCCTACGGTTAATTGCGTTAAATCGTTTGAGCCAATACTCATTCCATCAAAAACTTTCAAAAATTCGTCAGCTAAAACCACATTAGAAGGAATCTCGCACATCACGTAAGTTTTTAGCTTTGAGCTTTTAGTTTTTAGTCCGTTTTTTGCCATTATTTGCAAAACCTTTTTACCTTCTTCAACTGTCCTACAAAATGGAATCATTACTTCCACATTATCTAATCCCATATTTTCACGGACTTTTTTAATTGCTTTAACCTCTAAGACAAATGCCGGCGCAAAATTAGGGTGATAATATCTGGAAGCTCCTCTCCAACCAAGCATTGGATTTTCTTCAACTGGCTCGTAAATTTCACCACCAACCAGCGAACGATATTCGTTTGTCTTAAAATCAGAAAAGCGAACAATTACCTGCTTAGGATAAAAAGCTGCTGCGATTTTCGCAATCCCAAAAGCGAGTTTATCAATGTAAAATTGCTTTTTATCTTTCCATCCAATAGTTTTTTTATTTATTTGTGCTTTTAGCTTTGAATTTTTAAGTTTTTGGTATTCAATAATTGCCATTGGGTGAATACCAATATCGCTGGCAATAATAAATTCCTCTCTTGCCAACCCTACGCCTTCATTGGGTAAAAATGATTTTTCAAAAGCTGTTTCTGGTGTGGCAATATTCATCATTATTTTTGTCTTTGGTTTTGGTATTTTTTTAACATTGTGTTCTGTTATTTTAAATTTCAAAGCGCCATCATAAACAAACCCATCACTGCCGGTAGTATCAACGGTAATTGTCTGGCCAGTTTTAATTTTTTTAGTGGCGGTTTCCGAACCAACAATACAGGGAATGCCGAGTTCACGACTTACTATTGCGGCGTGACTTGTCCGACCTCCTTTATCCGTTACAATTGCTGAAGCAATTTTCATTATCGGCTCCCAATCAGGATCTGTCATACCGGTAACTAAAACTTCTCCTGCTTTAAATTCTTTAATCTTCTTTGTATCTAAAATAACCCTTGCCTTACCAACGGCAATTTTACTGCCAACAGAGGCGCCGATGACGATGGGTTTAGGGTTTATGGTATTAGGTTTAGTGCTTACCAACTTATACTCCTTAATTTTTGAAAAATCCCGCAAAGCATGGACTGTCTCTGGGCGAGCCTGAACAACAAACATCTCTTTGGTTTTTCCGTCTTTTGCCCATTCTAAATCCATCGGAGTCCACTTGCCTTTATTTCTCTTTGAATAATGCTCTTCAACCAACATTCCCCATTTGGCCAGTTGCGAAATTTCATTATCAGATAAAATAAATGATTCTCTTTCTTTTTGTGAGGTAGAAATAACTTTGGTTGGCTTATTCCCTTTGCCGTAAATCATCTTTCTCCTTTTCATTCCAAGCTCTTTGCCGATAATCGCGCCTGTCTTTTTAAAAACCAAAAATTCGTCCGGAGTTACTTCGCCCTGAACAATCATCTCGCCCAATCCCCAAGAACCGTTAATTAAAACCAAATCAGGAAAACCGGATTCTGTATCTAAAGTAAACAAAACACCTGAACAGCTTAAATCCGAACGCACCATTTTCTGAACGCCAACTGAAAGCGCCACCTTAAAGTGGTCAAATCCTTTATCCTTTCTATAAGAAATAGCACGATTAGTAAAAAGAGAAGCCATGGCTGCTCGCACGGCTTTTAAGATATTTTCCTCGCCGCGAACGTTTAGATAAGTTTCCATCTGCCCAGCAAAACTGGCTCCAGGCATATCCTCGGCCGTGGCGCTGGAACGAACCGCAAAATCAGCATTCTTGCCGTATTTCTTTTCAGCCCTGCGATGAGCAGTAATAATCGCTCTTGTTAAATCCTTTGGAAATTCGGATTGTTTAATTGCTTCGCGGATAAGTTTTCCACACCTAGCCAAATCGTGAAGATTTCTTGTATCTAATCCTTGTATAGTTTTCTTAATAAATTTTTTTAAATCGGTTTTCTGAAGAAAATAACGATAAGCGCTGGCCGTAATAACATAACCGCTTGGAATATTAATTCCTTTAGGAACTAAATTCTGAATCATTTCGCCAAGCGAAGCGTTCTTCCCGCCCACCTCGGAAACATTCTTCATACTCACTTCTTCAAATTTTTTGATAAAAGGCTTCATATCTTTAATATTACCATCAAATCCGCTATGTTGAAACTCTTTTGGTCGGTAAAAATTAAATCTCCGGTTTTTTCAAAAAAATTAAACGAACTATGGTTTTCTAAAAATTCTTCTGGACTCAAACCCAATTCTTTTGTTTTTTCTTGGGTTGAAGCATCAACAATCGCGCCAGCGGCCTCGGTGTTATCACGGCCATCGCTTGCCATTGAAAGCGCTACTACCCCGTGGGGTAGTACCTCTTGAAAATTAGTTATTGCGCCTAAAACAGATTCCATATTTCGTCCGCCTTTGCCTGTTGGTCCGCTGCCTAAGGTAATCGTTGTTTCTCCGCCAGCCAAAATCGCCTCGCCGGACTTCACTTCTTTAATCATCGGTATTAACACATCTTTCGCCTCACCTCGCAATTCCAAAGAATAAATTCTCGGCTCAAAGCCGATTTCTTTCGCCTTTTCAACCATTGCTGAAATCGCATCCTGATTACAAACAAAAAGAATGTTTTTAACTTTCTCAAAATATTTTTTGTCTTTAGGGGTCTCGGATAAATGAAATTGATTTAAATCTAATTCATATTTTTGTAAAACTTTTTCAGCATCCTTTTTAGTAGTTTCGTCAAAAACCGTAGGACCGGAAGCTATTATGGATAAATCATTGCCGCAAACATCTGACGCAATTAAAGAAATTACAGTTGCCGGATAAGCGGTTTTTGCCAATCCGCCGCCCTTACACTCTGATAAATGCTTGCGAATTGTATTTAATTCAAAAATATCAGCTCCGGCTTTTGTTAAAAATTTTATAGCCAAAGCTGATTCTTCTGATTCCTGTTCTGAACAGCAAAACAAAGCTGAACCGCCTCCGCAAATAAAAGCAATGAGTAAATCGTTTTCATCTAAGCTTTTTACTAATTTAATAATTTTTTGAGTGGCTTCAATATTTTGTTTTGACGGAATAGGATGCGTGCCTGTTAAAAATTCTATTTTGGAATTTGAGCTTTGGGATTTATTTGGGATTTTAATATCCAGGGCTATACCGCCTGAAAACCGTGAACCTAAAGGCGCTAAAATCCCTGCCAATGTCATTACGGCAAGTGAAGACCCTTTGCCAATACCAATAAGAAAAACTTTTTTATAATCACTTAAATCAAATTCTAAATATTCTCCGGTAATACCCTTGGCGATAGACAACTTATTGTTCTGAAATTTTATTTTTTGACTAACTGCTTTCTCAATATCAATCGCGTCATAACCCGCTTCAGCAATCAAAAGCGCCTTTTCTCGTAAAGGAGTTCTTGATAGTTCTTTTTTGTTAATTATGTGCATATTTTTATGAAAAAATAAAAATTATAATCGGCGCAATTATAAATGAAATAATCGTTGAAACAATAATGGAATTTCCTACTAAGTCCTTATCTAAATTAAATTTCTCGGCAATTATAAAAGTTGTTATTGCAACCGGCATAGACGAGAGCAGGACTAAAATCCTTAAATCGCTCGTTTTATAAAAATATGCAACTATTAAAAATATAATTAAAGGGGCCACAACCATCTTTAAGAAAGAAATTAAAAGGACTTGTTTTAAATTCTTTTTCAAGAATCTTCCGTAAATAAATCCGCCTAAAGCAAACAGCGCAATCGGCGAAGCAGTAGAACCAAACATAACTAATGCTTTTCTTATTCCTTCTATTAAAGAAAATTCTATTCTGACGAAACTTAAAATCACTCCGATAAAAACAGAAATTACTAAAGGATTTTTTGCAAATTTAAATAAATGCCGCAAAACTTTATGCTCTTTATCATGCCAATATCTAATCACGAAAATTGAAATCAAAAGCGGGATAATCAAATAAATTACTCCTACTAAAGCTCCGCTGGATAGATAATCCTTGCCAAAACCCAGCTCAATTAACGGAAGGCCCATATAAATAGTATTGCCAACCGTTGCTGACAGAAAAATGGCTGTTTTTTTATTTTTACTGATTCTAAGAAAGCTAAGAAAAAGCAAAACAACAAAAGAAAATAAAATAATCGTAAATATGCTTGAAAAAATAAAATGCCGAGATTCCGCGCTTAAGAAATTAATCTCCCAAAAACTTACTATAATCAAAGCCGGCAAAGAAACATAATAAGCAAAGCTGTTTAAAATATGAATCCAGTCATCATCAACTATTTTTAGCTTTCGCATCAACCACCCGCTTAAAATAATTAAAAATACCGGAAGAGAAATTAATAATGTAGCCATAAATTTTATATTTTCTTAATTCCGAGCCAGATTTTTTCGCTGTTAATTTTACTTTCTAATTCTGCGTCAAATTTTTCAGTTCGCCTAAACTCAATAGATTTAGCGCCAATATCTTTTTTGAATTTATCAATGTTCTTGTTTAATATGCTTTCTGTCTCGCTTAAGGTTTCAATCCATAAATAAATTTTGTCTTTTGGTTGATAGCCGGCTTTTTTGCGCAAATCCTGAACTTTGCGGACAAATTCGCGAACAACGCCTTCATTTTTTAATTCAGGGGTAATAATTATGTCTAATTTATTTTCTTTTTGGTTAGTTTTTATTTCTTTTACGTTAATTTCTTTTAAAACAGTTTCGAGAATATCAGTATTTGTAATAGAAGATGTTGTATTAAAAACGCTTAGCACTTGCCTCACTCCAATGTCCGCTTTTTGCCTTTGCTCCATAGCAATAGATACGATATTTTCTCTTGCCTCTTTCATTTCATCTAAAATCTTTTTGTCTTCTTTTAATGTTTCTTTGCCTTGAGGCCACTCTTCTAAATGCACGCTCCCTTTCTCTATTGTAAATTCCTGGTATATTTCCTCCGCAACAAACGGCATAAATGGCGCGATTATTTTAGAAAACCCAATTAAAATATAACTCAACGTCGCAGAAGCGTTATCTTTATCTTGGCTTTCGCTCTTAAACCTTTCTCGCGACCGCCTCACATACCAATTAGACAAATCATCAACAAAATTCCCTATCGGCCTAACTGCCCTGTCTAACTCATAATTATCAAGTGTTTCTGAAACGTCTTTTGTTAAAATATTAAATTTCGCTAAAATCCATTTATCTAAAACATTATTAGCTTTTAGTTTTTGGTTTTCGGTTTTTAGTCCCAAACCATACATCTTATAAAAAGATAAAACATTTCTTAATTTTGAAACCACTTTTTTATTAATTTCATCAACTCCTTTTTCGGAAAAATTCAAACTCTCGCCACGCACTGCCGGTGAAGAAAGAAGATAATAACGAAGCGCATCAGCTCCATATTTATTAATAATTTCTGTTGGATCCGGATAATTATTTAAACGCTTACTCATTTTTTGACCATCTTCCGCCAAAATAATTCCATTCGCAATTACGTTTTTATAAGCTGGTTTATTAAATAAAGCAGTTGAAAGAACAAGTAATGTATAAAACCAACCCCTTGTTTGATCAATTCCTTCTGCAATAAATTCCGCCGGGAAATTTTTCTCAAATTCTTTTTTGTTTTCAAAAGGATAATGCGCCTGTCCGTAAGGCATTGAACCGGACTCAAACCAGCAGTCAAAAACTTCTGGTACGCGGTTCATAGCTCCGCCGCAAGAACATTGAAACTCAATATTATCAATATGCGGCCTGTGTAAATCTAAAACATAATTCTTATCATGCGGTAAAGGAACAAAATCTAATTTTCTTATTTCACCTGTTTTAACAAAATCGGGTTTGTCTTTTCTGATTTCAACTGACTCTTTGCTATTGAACCCGTTAGCACCGGCAAATAAAAGCCAAATCGGATACTCATGGCTAATAATTAAAATATTCTTATCTGAATATTTACTCTCAAGAACGTACAAAAATTCGCTCACCCTATTCTTGAGTTCCATTAAATTCTCGCCTTCAGGAGGAGTTTTGAAAAATTTTTCTTCAAGAGAGGAAAAATAAGCTTTATATTCTTCAGGTTTTTTGCCGTCAAAAATGCCGGTATTTACTTCGCGAAGGCGTTTATCAAAAATTATTTTATCCTTACTAATACCCAAATTATCTGCCGCAATTTCAGCAGTTTCTTTAGTACGAGTAAAATCAGAAGAAAAAATCAAATCAATATTTTCGCTTTTTAATTTTTTAGCTGTTTCTTTGACTTCTTTTTTTCCTTTTTCCGTAAGCGGATGTTTAGAGCTGGTTTCTAATTTTGAACTAACAATATTTTGAGCATTACTTTCTGATTCTCCATGACGTATTACAAAATATCTGTTTTTGGATTTTTTGGATTCTTTTTTTAAATCGTTAATTGAGCCGATTGTTTTTATTTTTTTACATTCTTCACATTTCCAAATAGACAAAGGAGCGCCCCAATACCTTGAACGAGAAATAGCCCAGTCGCGGGCGTTTTCAAGCCATTTACCAAAACGACCGTATTTTAAATGCGATGGCACCCAATTTATCTTCTTATTATTCTTTATTAGTTTCTTTTTAATCTTATCTACTTCTACAAACCATGAGTTTGCTGCGTAATTTAACAACGGAGTGTCACACCGCCAGCAAAACGGGTAGGAATGAGTTATTGATTCTTTAGAGAAAAGTTTATTATTTTTAGCAAGGTATTTAATAATTTCTACGTCAGTTGATTGATGTTCAGATTTTGGCTTTACTGAAAGGCCAACGAATTCCCTAACCTCCTTCTTAAATTTTCCATCCATTGCAACATGCTGAATAAAAGGCAATTTTTCTTTTTGCCCCAAATTCATATCATCTTCACCAAAAGCAGGAGCAATATGAACAACGCCAGTTCCTTCTTCAATTGTTACGAAATCCGCGCTGTAAATTTTCCAGCCGTTCTCACGATTCTCTAAATCTTTATCTTTTGTGTAATAATCAAAAAGTGGTTTGTATTTTTTGCCAACAAGTTCTTTGCCTTTAAAAAATTTATGTAGCACAGTTTCTCCTTTAAATGGAAATAATGCCGCTAATCGTTTTTCGGCAACGATAAAAAAACTTTCTCCTGATTTAACTTTTCTATACTCTATATCAGGATTAACAGCTAAAGCGACGTTCCCCAGCAGAGTCCATGGCGTAGTTGTCCAAGCCAGAATGAAAGTACCCGGCTCGTCTTCCAGCTCAAACTTAACCGTAGCTGATATATCTTTAATGTCCTGATAATTCTGTGTAATCTCAAAGTTAGATAAAGTAGTTTCGCAGCGCGGACAAATATGCATTGATTTATATCCCTCGTAAATAAGCCCTTTATCGTAAAGTTTTTTAAAAACCCACCAAACCGATTCAGTATATTTCCAATCCATTGTTCTATAATCTCTTTCCATATCAACCCACCTTCCTATTCTTGAAATAATTTTTTTCCATTCATCAGCGTATTGAAGAACGCTTTCTTGAGCTGCTTTATTGAATTTTTCAATTCCGTATTCTTCAATGTCTTTTTTGCTCTGAAGATTTAGATTTTTCTCAATTAAATTCTCAATTGGCAAACCATGACAATCCCAACCCCATTTACGCGGAACTCTTTTACCTTTCATTGTTTGGTATCTTGGAATGACATCTTTTATAATGCTTGCCAAAATATGGCCGTAATGAGGACTTCCTGTGGCAAAAGGCGGACCGTCATAAAAAACAAAATCACCGCGAGGCGCATCTTTCTCAACGGATTTCTCAAAGATTTGATTTTCCTGCCAAAATTTTAAAATTTTTTCTTCCATAAATTTAACTTAACAAAAATCTAAAAAATCTACATTTTCTTCGGCAATGTGATGCCCAAAAGGTTGAATGTATTTTTAAAAATTACTAATGTTGCCTGAATTAAAGCCAAACGCGCAAACATAAAATCCATACTTTGTCTGTATTGGTCCGCGTTAAGTCCGCGCAGGTCCGCGATGATGTGTTCTTTTTCGTAAAAATTATGGAATTGCCGCGCTAAATCCAAAGAATATCGCACTAAAATTTGCGGGCTGTAATTTTGCGCTGCTTCTTCAATAATTTCCGGAAACCTCACCAACATCCGTATTAAATTTAAATCCTCTTTTGTGTTTAATAATTTTAGGTTTTGGAATTTGGGCTTTGGAATTTGTTTGGAATTTGGGCTTTGGAATTTGGGTTTTTTGAGTATGCTATCGCATCTTACGGCAGCGTATTGCACATAATAAACCGGGTTCTCTAATGATTTCTCTTTTGCCAAATCCAAATCAAAATCCATATGAGTATTCGGCGAATACATTAAAAAGAAAAATCGCGCCGCGTCCAAACCAACCTCATCTATTAATTCCTCCAAGCTCACATACTCTCCTTTTCTTTTTGACATTTTCGTTTCTTTGCCTTTTTTAATTAAACGGACTAATTGGCTAATGATAATTTTGAGTTTTTCATCAGCTATACCAAAAGCTTTAAGACCGGCTTTAAGCCGAGGACTGTAACCATGGTGGTCAGCTCCCCAAATATCTATAACTTTGTTAAATTTACGAATTTTGAATTTATTTAAATGATAAGCAAGATCCGGCAAAAAATATGTCGGTTCTCCTGCTTGCCCCGCTACGCGGGGTTGCCGTACCAAAACCCTGTCTTCGTTATCGCCAAATTGTTTTGATTTAAACCATATAGCGTCGTCTTTTTTGTAAATTAAATTTTTCTTTTTTAATTCTCCCAGCAACTTTTCAACAGCTCCACTTTTATACAGGTTTTCTTCGCTGAACCATTTGTCAAATTTTATTTTTAATTTATTTTCAATAAACTTCTTGTTATCTTCTTGGATTATTTTCGCAAGCAAATATCCAGCGTCGCTGTAATTTTTGGCTTTCTTTGGCCCTAATTTTTTGATTTTTAATTCTAAATCTTTTGTTTTGTAGCTTTTACCGATTCCAACCGCCGTTTTCCCTAATTCTCTAATCTGAGTGCTTGCTTTAGCGTCATTAATATAATATTCCTTTACTACTTTATTTCCTTGAAATTTCAAAATATTTGCCAATGCATCACCCAAAAAACCTCCCCTGCCATTGCCAATAGTCAAAGGTCCAGTAGGATTAGCGGAAATAAATTCAATGCTAATAGCTTTTAGCTTTGAGCTTTTAGCTTTTAGTTGTTGGCCGTATTTCTTTTCTTTCTTCAAAATTTCTTTTATTTTATCTTGTAGAGTTTTTTCTGACAGCCAGAAATTTATAAATCCCGGAGGAGCAATCTCAATTTTTTTAAAAAAATCTTTTACTACTACGCGTGATAGTACGCTTTTAATCTCTTCAGCAACAGTCATCGAATTCTGCTTGCGTAATTTTGCCAATTTCAAAGCGACATTTGTGGAATAATGCCCGAATTTTTCATTATCCGGCACGAAAACTTCAATTGACACAGGTTCTTTAACAAC
Organism: Minisyncoccota bacterium; assembly: GCA_036444215.1. Taxonomy (GTDB): domain Bacteria; phylum Patescibacteriota; class Minisyncoccia; order UBA6257; family UBA9933; genus CAJVXI01. The sequence continues at coordinate 26,350 of JAZGAA010000006.1, read as the reverse complement.
TTCTTTAAGATAATTAATAATTTTTACTTTAACCATTGTATTCATTATACTAAAAACAATGGCTATTACTACCAATAAACGCGCATATTTTGACTATCAAATTTTAGAAACGCTTGAGGCAGGGATTGAATTAAAAGGATTTGAAGTTAAGTCCATAAAAACCGGCAGAATAAATCTTGCCGGGTCTTATGCTGTTATCCGGGATAATCAGGCCTGGCTTCTTAATGCAGACATACCTCCTTATCAACCAAAGAATATGCCCGAAGATTATGATTCCAAAAGGACCCGCCGGCTGCTGCTTCAAACATCTGAGATTAAAAATCTAATCGGCAGGACCCAGGAAAAAGGATTGACTTTGGTGCCTCTAAAGGTTTATACTAAGAATCGCAGAATTAAGATAGAAATTGGATTGGCAAAGAGCCGAAAAAAGAGAGATAAGCGAGAATTGATAAAAAAACGAGAAGTAGAACGAGAGATTAGAAAAATAATTAAGTAGCCCGCCTTCTCCGCCGTAGGCGGATTCGGCGAGGCGCTGAATTTTTCAACTACTCGCTTTACTCGTAGGAAAAATTCGCGGGGATGTAAGGCTTCGACGGAGATCTTTTAAAAAAATTGCAAGCCGAGGATGACTCGTTACCTCGCAAATCACCGAGTTAAACTATATCTGCAAAAAACAGATTAGCACCTGCTTTAGCTTTTGCTTAAAGCAGCATCCACCTTTAATTGCTCAAGTTGAAGAACTGGGTGTAATATTTTGAGCTTACTCGCTTAAATTGCCAATTTTAGTGAGAACACTTTCGGCAAAGGATTAAGAGGGTTTTGCTTAATTCATACTTCTTAATTCTTAATTCTAATTAGGCTAAGCTTGTAGAAATTTTTTTGGACAATCTTTGGACGGGGTTTCAATACCCCCATCTCCACTAACTTAAATAACAATAAATGATAAAAAAACGAATTAGGGGCAGATTTAAGAAAAACGACCGATTCAGCAAACCAAAGAATCGTGTTAATGACCAAATAATTGCCCAAGAATTAAGAGTTATTGATGAAATCGGAAATAATCTGGATATAATGCCGCGAGAGGCGGCATTAAAATTGGCTCAAGAAAAAGGGTTGGACTTAATAGAAATCGCTCCGACTGCCAAACCGCCTGTTGCCAAAATAATAAGTTTTGATAAATTCAGATACCAGAAAGAAAAAGAGTTAAAAAAGCAGAAAACAGCTCAAAAAGTAGGTGAATTAAAACAAATCCGCATCAGCGCAAGGGCCGCCCTGAATGATTTACAAACAAAAGTAAAAAAATTGGAAAAATTCTTGGATGAAGGGCATAAAGTTGAGATAATGCTCTGGTTAAGAGGCAGAGAAAAATATAATAGAAGCTGGGCTCGCCAAAAACTGGATGAATTCTTAAAGATTATAACAGTTGAATACAAAATTATTATGGAGCCGAAGTTTATTGGCAGAGGGTTGGTAGTGCAGATAGCTAAAAAATGAATAATGAATCAAGAATAATGAATTATGAAAAAAAGTATTTCAAATCGAATCAAAATCACAAAAACAGGAAAAATTATAAGGCGAACAATGGGCCAGTGCCATTTTCGCGCCAAAAAAAGAAGTGTCCAGCTCAAACGAAAAAAGGGGAATCGCGGTCTTGATGCCAGTAAAAAACTTATTAAAAAATATCTATGAGTAGAGTAAAAAGAGGAAAAATAGCGCATAAAAAGCGTGAAAAAATATTAAAATATACCAAAGGTTATAAGTGGGGCAGGAAATCAAAAGAAAGAGCAGCTAAAGAAGCCCTACTTCATGCCTGGACTCATGCTTTTCGAGGACGGAAAGAAAAAAAGCGGAATTTTCGTCGGCTTTGGCAAACCCAGTTAAACGCCGCTGTAAGAGAAAAAGGATTGTCATATAGTAAATTTATTTTCGGACTAAAAAAACAAAACATTATTCTTGATAGAAAAGTTCTCGCTGACTTGGCAAAAAATGAACCAAAAGTGTTTGAAAAGATTGTTGAAAAAGTGAAGTAAATTCCTAAAAAACGCCTTCTTTCTGAAGGCGTTTTAATTTTTCTTTATTTCCTTTATTGTATCCTCCAACTTCACCGCTTGATTTAATTACCCTGTGGCAAGAGATTTTAGGATTTTGATTTTTATTCAAAATATTCCCCACCGCTCTCCAAGCCGTAGGCCTACCAGCACGACGAGCTACCTCTTTATAACTAAGAGTTTTTCCTCGGGGAATTTTAGCGACTACTTTTAATACTTTTTTGGCGAAGAAAGTCATTTGCTTGAGATAAAACTTTTTGACTGTCTTTATATTTACCCAAAACCTTCATTGCTTCTTTATAAGTAATCCAACAATAACCATTGTGCTTATAATCAAGTCTTATCTGCGCCTGGCGGGTCTCAGCTAAGTAAAAAATTACTATCTTAAATACTTTCTTTCCTTTGCGCTGAAAAACAAAACGTTCGTGCGCTTTAAAGTTTTTCTTAAATTTAAGGTCTTTTAATTTTAGTCCAACTTCTTCTCTTATTTCCCGAACAGCTGTCTGCCAGCTTTTTTCCTCGGACTCAATTTTACCTTTGGGAAAATTCCAATATCCCCCGCCATGATAAACGAGTAAAAATTTAGGGCATTCGTTAGTCCTCCTGTATATAATTATTCCAGCTGAAATCTCACGCATAAATCTATTTTAACATTTTTAATAATTTTTCCACTGGCAAACAATTAACAATATCCTTTTTCTCTGCCCAGCCGCGGCGGGCTTGACTGACTCCGTAATCCATAAAATACATCTGTTCTGACTGATGAGCGTCCGTGTTAATAATCATCTTTACGCCCATTTCTTTGGCTTTTCTGATATTTATGTCTTTTAAATCAAGACGCACAGGATAAGCGTTAATTTCTAAAATCGTGCCTGTTTCTTTGGCGACTTTTAATATTTTATCAAAATCAATTTCGCATTCATCACGATGCTGAATAACCCTTCCTGTAAGATGAGAAATTATATCAACATTAGGATTTCTCATTGCCTTAATAATTCTTTCAGTCATTTTTTCTTTAGGCATTTTAAGCTGAGAATGAACTCCGGCAATAACAAAATCTAATTTAGCCAATACTTCGTCTTTTATGTCTATTGAGCCGTCCGCCATTATATTGGCCTCACAACCTTGTAATATAGAGAATCTAGAATTTAGAATCTGGAATCTAGAATTTAATTTATTAATATATTTCCTCTGTTGGGCTAATTGTTTTTCGTTTAAACCGTGTTCAATTGCCAAAAACTTGGTGTGGTCAGCTATACCAATATATTTATAGCCAATCTCAAAAGCTGTTTTAACTAAATTTTCAATTCCTTGTTTACCTTTGCCAGCGCCCCAGTGCGAATGACAATGAAAGTCGCCTTTAATATTATTTAGTTTAATTAGTTTTGGCAACCCCTTCGGCGAACTCAGGGCAAGTTCAATTTCGCCTTGATTTTCGCGTAATTCCGGCTCTATATAAGACATTCCTAATTTTTTATAAATTTCTTCTTCGGTTTTTCCAGCAATCATTTTTTTTCCTTTAAACAAACCATATTCATTAAGTTTAAAACCTTTATTAATGGCGATTTTTCTCAAAACAATATTATGCTCTTTTGAGCCGGTAAAATATTGCAAAGCTGAACCGAATTGTTTCTCGGGTAAAACCCTTAAATCAGCGTCAAATCCTTTTTTCAAACGCACAGACGCCTTAGTTGGCCCTTTACTCCAAACCCTAACAACGCCTGGCATAGACACAAAATAATTAATTACTTTTTTAGGTTTATGACTGGCAATTAAAATATCAACATCGCCAATAGTTTCTTTTCTGCGCCTCACTGAACCGGCTTCAGAGATTTTTTTAACTTCTTTTACTTTTTTTAATTCATTAATAATCTTGTAAACGTTAGGCAAAATTTCGCCCAAAAGAAATCTTCCTTTGTTTCTTTTTAAAAATTTTATGCCATCTAAAATATTATTTTCTGTTTTCTCGCCAAAACCGGCTAAAGGAGAAATTTTATTTTTATTTGCCGCTTTTTCTAAGTCCTTTAAATTTTTTATTCCAAGTTTTTTATATAAAATTTTGATTCTTTTAACCCCTAATCCTTCAACTGCTGTTAATTCTTCAATATTTACAGGTGTTTTCTTTTTGAGTTTTTTGAGTGTTTTGATTTTCCCTGTTTTTATATACTCAACGATTTTTTTTGCTAATGCCTTGCCTATACCGGAAATTTTTTCCAACGCTGCAACACCGCCTTTTTTATAAATTTCTTCAACATCATCTGATAGAGTTTCCAAATTCAGCGCTGCTTTTTCATACGCCTGCGGCTTAAAAGCAACTTCATCCATTTCCAAATATTGGGCAATTTCATAAAAAATTTTAGCGATTTCCTGATTAATCATGCGATAATAAATTTTATCTCGCTATCCTCGAATGCTATCTTAATAGTACTACCCTTTGTTATCTCTCCTTTTAATATTTTTTCCGCTAAAACACTGCGCAATTTATCAGAAATAACGCCTCGCAAGGGCCTGGCTCCGAAAACCGGGTCATAGCCAAGCTCTGCGATTCTATTAACTGCTGCCACATCAAAAACCAAACTAATTCCCTGAGTTTCTTCAACGGTTCTTGCCAAGCCCTTAAGCTTAAGCTGGGCAATTGCCTTAATATCATCCCTAGAAAGATTTTTAAAAACAATTACCGAAGAAAAACGGTTGAGCAGTTCCGGACGGAAATAATCGGTTAATTTTTTCTTTAATTCTTTGGCAATTTCCTCAATATTTTCGCCAGCTTCAATTTGCGTCTTAATAAAATCAGAATGAGCATTGGAAGTGGCGATAATAATCGTATTCTGAAAATCAACGGTTCTACCCAAGCTGTCAGTTAACCGGCCGTCATCAAAAACCTGCAAGAATAAATTCAAAATGTTCGGGTGGGCTTTTTCAAATTCATCCAATAAAATCAAACTGTATGGTTTCTGGATAATGGCTTCGGTTAAAGTACCGGCGATTTTCCCGTCCGCTGAACCGATAAACCTAAAAATACTCTGCTTGGTCTGATACTCTGACATATCAAACCTGACCATTAAATCTTCTGAGCCAAACTGAATACTGGATAAAATTTTTGATAATTCGGTTTTACCAACACCGGTCGGACCGACAAATAAAAAAGTGGAAATCGGTCCGCCTTTTCGGCTTAAGCCGCTGCGATATTCTCTGAGTGCCCGGGAAACTGCTTTAACCGCTTCGTTCTGGTTAATTAATCGCTGGTGAATAATTTCTTCAAGATTCAACAACTTCTCCGCTTCTTCTTTGCCAGCCCGATGAATAGGAATATTTGTCTTGCGTTCGGCAATTGTTATGACCATATCGGCGCTTAAAACTTTCTCCTTTTTCTGGTTGGCGTCGGCCAGGGCCTCTTTAAGTAAATCTTCGGCGCTGGAAGGTAAAAGTTTATGACGGAAATATTTATGAGCCAAAATTACCGATTGTTTGACAGCTCCAAAACTGACAATAAGTTTATATTGTTTCTCTAAAATAATGCTGCTGTAAGTAAGAATTCTGATAGCTTCATCTTCGCTAACCTCTTCAACTCTAATAAGTTCAAAAGCGTGGGCAAAGTCGCTTTGGGTTTCAATAAGTTGTTTATGTTCCCTGGGAAAAGTATCGCCGATAACAGGAAAAATATCGTTTCTGATTATCGGCATCAAAATATCAGCCGCGCTTAAATATCCCTCACCGGAAGTTTTTACTAAATTATGAATGTCTGGAATATAAAGAATTATATTGCCGGCGGCCGTAATTTCTTCAACCATCCTATTAAGCCGTTTTGACACCTCTTCAGGAGAAGCGCCGGAAACTAAATCGCCTATACGCAAAGCCACTAATCTCTTGTCAAAAAGCCTGTCCGGCACTTCATCTTTGATTAAATTAAAAGCCAAGTGAGTTACTATAGTTTCTTTTCCGCTGCCCGGCTCTCCGATTAATAAAGCGTTGGGTTTGGTCAACCGCGCCAGAATATTAACCAAACGGTCATATCCCTGCTGATGGCCAATTAAAAAACCAATTTTTTCTCTTCTGGCTAAATCAGTAAAATCAATACTAAAATCATCAAGGAGCGGTGTAGGCCTGGCTGTCCAAGCCCGATTCATTACCCGATGTCTGACTCGACTGTAAGGCTTGGCAATAAACCCGCCCAAAGTTATTGGCAGACGTCTTAATCCGGCAAAACGCCTCTGAAAACGGCTAAAAATTAAGGCCTTTTCCAAATCGCCCGGGTTAATAGAAAATAAATTAAAAAGTCGGTTGATTTTCTCGTCATTAACAAGAGCTAAGGCCGAAAATATCTCCGGCGGTTCAATAAAACGACTTTTATTGGCTAAAGCGAGTTCAAAAGATTTCCTTACTAAAGATTCAACCATTCCAAGCGTTTCTGATTTATTTTTAACAACCGTGCCCGAAGATTTATTTATCTGCTCTTCAATTCTTTGTTTAAATTCTTTTAATGAAATATCCATTCGCAAAAGCCCTTCCTGAATTTCCTTGCGCTCAAATAAAAACCTTAGTAAATAAAGATGAAAATCGCCGTCAAGTATTAAACTTTTACTAAAAGCTCTTTCTAAAATACTTAAACTGCTTGGCGTTAAATAACCGGCTATGTTAATATGGGTTGATTGCGGCGCCTTTTTTGCTTTTCCCAAATCCCGGCGCGAGGGCCGCGGCAAACGACGCAACAAACCAACCAATGACCTTTCGGCCTGACTAAAATGAATTAACCGGTCAATTAAAAACAAAAACAATAAAATACCCAGCCAAAAAAGCAATTTAATATCGGACAGTAAAAAAGTTGCTGCTGCTGCTGCCAAAATCGCATAAAAACAGTAAGAAATCAGACGCACTAAAAAACGGGTGGGAGCTGCCATTTCTAATCTTGGTTCTTTAAAATAAAAATTGTAATCCATTTATTAGTAAATAGTAATCAGTAAATAGTAACTTTACTAGTTCCTGATTGCTTTATATAACTATTTTATAAACAACATAAACCGGAACTAATAGCCATATTAAATAGATAGCCACTGCTATCACAAAAACAACAGCGTAAATAATTCCGCCAAAAATTAATCTAGCGACCCTGAAAATAAAACCCAAAACATAGCCGAGAAAGCTGTAGTCCTGATAAAGGGGCCTGAAAAGATACCGTAAAGTAATCTTAAAGGCGAGAATTCGGTCAAGTTTTTCTAATTGAGAAACAACAAAATGGCTATAAATAAAAAAGCTTTTAATATACCAGTGCCGAAAAAACTCGGTAATTCGATAAACAAAACGGTTGAATAAATAAATAAAAGCAGTAGCCATTAATATAATTATACAACTATATTGAGAAAAGTTTAATGGCGTTTTTAGCGGTTTGTTCAGCTATTTTTTCAAAAGATATATTCTTGATTTCAGCGATTTTTTTGGCTATTTCAATTACATAAGCTGGTTCGTTTCTTGCTTGTCCCGTTGGAAGCCGAGGGCTTTCCAGTGGGGTGCCACGATACGGAACAGGCGCAACAAAAGGCGCGTCAGTTTCAATCAAAATTCTGTCTAAAGGAATAGATTGAATAACCCTGTCATAATCACGGCTAAATGTAATTACGCCGGTGAAAGATATTAAGAATCTTAAATCTAAAAGTTGTTTTACTTGAGCTAACTTACCGCTAAAGAAATGAACAACTCCACAACTGCTATTTGTTTTTAGGATTTCAATCAAATCCTCATAAGCCGAACGGCAGTGAATAATAACGGGTTTTTGGATTTGTTGGCTTAATTCCAAATGACGTAAAAAAACTTCTTTTTGTTTTTCTTTATTTAAATTATGGCTAGCTGGACCGCTGTATTCCAATCCACACTCTCCGATTGCCACTGTTTTGGGATGTTTAGCTAATTCTTCTATTTCGCTGAAGATTTTTTCGTCAGTATTATTTGCTTCTTGTGGATGCAAGCCGACGGACGCGTAAATATAATTATATTTATCCGCCAAAGCAACTGAACTTTTTGACCGTTCTAAATCGCAGCCAACGTTGATTATTTTTTGAACTCCGGCGTCGTAGGCACGCTTAATTACATCATCTCTGTCTTCATCAAAATCCTTAAAATCAAGATGACAATGAGTATCAATTAGCATAATTATTGTGCCCTTACGAGGAATCGAACCTCGATCTCAAGCTCCGCAAGCTTGTGTCCTATCCGTTGAACGACAAGGGCAGTTTATTAAAACCTTATTAATTTAGATACCGAATCAACTGCCGAACTGTGAATTTCCTTCTGTGGTAAAAACTTCAAAAAAAATTTTTTAATCTTTTCCTCGTCTTTGGAATGAATATTGATTTTAAAAAACGGTTTAAGCCGGGATTGAGATTTTAAGACCAGTTCTTTGTATTCTTCGCCAGCCGGGTGGATATCAAAACTTTCCAATTCTCTGTATGGATAAAATTTCTTTTCCTTTTTGTTGGGTCGGCCGATTTCAACGCCTTTTTCACTGATTTTAAATTCCCAGATTGGCGGGAATCTTCCGACTAAAGAAATAACAACCATTTCGGCAATTACTACAAAAATCACGAACAAAAAATTCTTCTGCCAAAGAGCTAAAGCCACTAAAATAATTGCCGCTATTATACTTAGCCAATACCAGGAAGCGTCTTTGTGATGATACTCAAACTCCGGAGCGCGCCACGAGATGACCGAGGAGATTTCTTTAGTTTTTTCTTTATCCATTTGCTTTCAGTATAACTTTTGATAATGCTAAAATCAATAAAATAAACGGCTCAGACGTATGTGAGCCGTTTATTTTGTTAGTGCCCGGGGAGGGGGTCGAACCCACACGAGATTTTACTCTCACTGGGGCTTAAGCCCAGCGCGTCTGCCAATTCCGCCACCCGGGCAAATAATACAAAACCGAGGCCTGGGCGAGAATTGCACTCGCGTATATCTCTTTTGCAGAGAGATGCCTTACTACTTGGCTACCAGGCCGTTCTATTTATTATCTTCTTCCATTAGTAATTTTTCAACCTCGGCGGCTTTTTCAGAGCCGTAATCAATTTCAAAAAATATTCTGGGCAATGGCTTAATGCTAAGTTTTTCTAGTAAAAGATGCTGTAAATGTCCGGCTGCCTTTTTTAATATTTTAAGAACCTCTTCAGAATTTTTTGAAGGAATAACGCTGAAATTTACAACCGCCCGGTCTAATTTATTATCAACATCAACCGAAGTAATAGTAACCAAACATTCCGGAAATTCAACTTCCCGCGAGATAATCTTACCTAATTCTTCCTGTATTAAACTGGATACGCGCTCAGGACGATGAAACATAGTAGATAAGGTGGTCTCCCTTTTCAATTATAATATCTGATTCAAACATAACCCCGCATTCCTTGCCTTCTTCAACTTGAACAACATCTTGTTTCTGGTGCTGGAGATTTAAAATTTTGCCTTGGCCGATAATTTCCTCGCCCCGCTTTATTTCCAGTTTTGATTTATTTTTTATTATTCCGCTAACTACCTTTCCGCCAATCAGCTGTTTTTTACCTTTTTTGCTGAAAGTTGCCAGAATTTCTAAATCGCCGGTAATTTTCGGCAATCCCAAACCGGCAATCTCTTCCTCAATGCTTTTAACTAACTCATAAATAACTTCCGAAGTGATAATTTTTATTTCCTGGCTTCGGGCTAAATTTTCAGCTGCTTTATCAACCCTAACTTTAAAACCTATGATAACTGACTTGGTTGATTGAGCTAATTTAACATTTCCGTCAGTAATATCGCCGATAGATTTATTAATAATTTCAATTTTTATTTCATCGGTTGGCAAGTTTTTAATAACTTCAAAAAGCGCTTCTAATGAACCGGAGACGTCAGCCATGAGAATAAGTTTAATAGTTGGCAGTTCGGATTCAGCTTCAGTAATTTTGGGTTTAGGTTTTTGTATTAATTTATCCTCTTGTGCCAAAATTTCACTAACGGAGAACTGCTCTCCGATTTGCGGCAGGGTTTCAAAACCCAAAATTAAAGCCGGGCTTGAAGGCGTTAATTGAGCAACTTTTTCACCTAAGAAATTTTCTAAAATTTTAATTCTTCCTTTAACGCTTTGAGTAAAAATTTCATCACCAATTTTTAAAGTGCCATTTTTAATAATGGTAGTTGCCGTTACGCCGCGCCGGCTGTCTATTTTTGATTCAATGATTATCCCGCTAGCTTCAACTTCGGGATTATAAGTTAATTCCTCCATCTCGGCAGCTAATAAAATTAAATCCAGTAATTCATCTATGCCTTGGCCGCTTTTTGAAGAAATTGCCTGCCAGCTGATATTACCGCCGTAACCTTCCAATAAAACCTCTACCTGCATCAATTCTTGTTTTACTTTTTCAACATCAGCGCCGGGCTTATCTATTTTACTGACTGCCACCACGAATGGTGTTTGGATTTCCTTAAGAATATCAATAACTTCTTTGGTTTGTGGTTTAACGCCGTCATCAGCCGCCACTACTAAAATTGCCAAATCAGCCACTTTGGCGCCGCGTGCCCGCATTTTTGAAAACGCCTCGTGCCCCGGGGTATCAATAAAAGTAATTCTCTTATTATTATGAGAAATCTCATATGCTCCAATTGATTGAGTAATACCGCCTGCTTCTTTAGCCACAACATTGGTTTTACGGATAAAATCAAGCAAACTGGACTTGCCATGGTCAACATGTCCCATTACTGCAATAATCGGGGACCGAGTTATTAACTTTTTATCGTTTTCACTTTTGCTCATTACTTGCTAAAATTAACAGAGAAACTGATTTTTATCAACCTTTTGCTATTTTAAAATAAAATTAAGGAGGGAATATGAAGGTAGATGAAGTGGACGAAAAAGAAGCAAAAGAAAAAGAAGTAGAAGAAAAAATTGAATCTGATGAAAATTTTTGCACTACTTGTGGTAGAGAGAAAAAAGCACACATAAGCGGAAACAGCACTGATGGAGTAGGTGAAACAACTGAATGTATTTGCTGAATTTTTTTAAAATCCCGCGTCTATAACCGGCTCGGGATTTTTTATTTGTTAATGGTGCTTGATACTTAATACTTACTACTATATCCTATTTATATGGAGGAGTGCCGGAGTGGTCTAACGGAATGGTTTGCTAAACCATGGCTTCGAAAGGGGCTCGTGGGTTCAAATCCCACCTCCTCCGCTTTCACCCGACGAAGCCTTGGCGAAGTCGGGCTTCGCCGGGTTTCAGACTCTTGCACCAAAGCTTCAGCGTCGGAGCACGGACGCAGTCCGCCTTCTATATGGAAAATTACTATGTTTATATTCTTATGTGCAACGGCGGTAAACCATATATTGGCTGTACAAATAATTTAGAAGATAGAATAATTAGACATAATAAGGGATATGTCCCAGCAACAGCAAATATATTACCAGTAAAATTAATCACTTATATAGTTTTTCAAGACAAATACAAAGCATACGAATTTGAAAAATACCTCAAATCAGGAAGTGGCAGAGCTTTTATCAAAAAGCATTTCGTATAAAAGTTTTATCGAAGGTGACCCGAGTGGTCATTTTAACCACCCTATATGTTTATTAAAGCAATAAAAATTTCAAAACAGGCAATGTTCCCTGTATTTCGCTGGCAACAACAAGGGAAACAAGCGACAGTAGGGATAGCAGGAACTGGATTTTTCATAAACTCTAACGGATATTTTGTATCTGTTGCACATGTGTTTGATAATGCAGATAGCAATACACGGTTTCTTTTCATCGGCCGGCTACCAGAACAGGTTCAGAAACCTAGATTACAAATTCAGGAAATTGCAAGAAATGATGACTATGACATCTTGATTGGAAAAGTTGAAACAAAAAGTCCAAAATATTTCCATCTTTCAAAAAACATTCCCGAAGAGGGCCGCTCTGTATGTATTAGCGGTTATCCCTTGGCAGAAATATCACAAAACAACCAAGGGGGGTTAAATCTGGGTGGAGTAAGACGATATTTTCAACCAACATTCGTGCTAGATAGGGTTCTTGCAAATAGCGACAACGGCATGGGAGTTATTAGAAAACATGAGGGCTTCCTTGCTCGAGACGTCGGATTATTTGGAATGAGTGGTGGTCCAGTTTTTGACAAAAATGGCATCTTGGTGGGTATGCAAGGATCAGTTACACAACCACGGGTGAGTAAGAATTTTGCCGGAAGAGAGATATCGGTTGAAAATGCAATAGTGATCCGCAGCGGATTAATTTTGAATCTACTAAAAGAAAAAGGCGTTCGTTTTAACCTGTTGGGTAAGTTTTAGCCTCTGACCCACATGCCTAAATTCTCCTCTGGAAAAAGCGTCGAAAAATATTTATACTGCTTATATACGGTAGGCACTTAACTCACGTATTCCGAATAAATTTTTCATAAAATACCATGAGAACATTCCACATATTATTGATAATAGGATTTATAGCGCTATACTCTTTTTTTATTTTTTTTATTGATATAGATATAGAACTTGATGTTGCTTCAGAATTGATAGTTGCCAGCGTTTTCTTTTTTGCTTTGTTTTCGGGTTTTTTCATTGCCCGGCAGAATGATCGCTATACCCGCATTATTGATATGATTGCTGAAAGAGATGGCTTGTTTTCTTATTTGTACAGGGTCTTTGGCCTTATCCCAAGGATGCAGTCGGAAATGCGAAAAATTATCAAAGCGCACTACACGAAAATCCTTGAAAGCAACAATTGGGCGCATAACGAGTTTAATCCGTCAACTACCATAACACGTCTAACCCAAACAATGGGGAGTATTACGAAAGAAGAAACAGACAAGATAGACGGCCATTCTCCGTACGATGGTATTTGGGACGCTATTCTACAACTTCAACAACTCCGTAAAAAGATTATTGCCGCTTATCAAGAACGACTGCTTATATTCCAGTGGGTTTTGATATACGTTTTTGCCGGCTTGGTCATTTTGTCATTCCACTTTTTACAAACCGAGTACTTCTTGGTTGATGTGTTAAAAATTATTTTTGGTACTGCCGTATTTCTGGTCGTTATACTTATCAAACAATTAAATGATTTATCTATTTTTGGCAAAGACTTCAGCCGCAGCATTGCGCGTGATGTGATAAGAATTTTAGACGAGGTTGACGTAAAAGAGCTTGATGAAAAGAAATTGTAAAGGTTGTTTATTTTGGTTATCAATCAAATACCAACTTAACATACACCACATCACTTGGCGCTGAAGAATAAGAAATTTTCATTTTAACTTTTTTAAAAGTTTGTTTGATTTTTTTAGCCAATCGCACGGCCAATTGATTCTCGGTGGTAGTAATTATTATCCCTTCTTTTGTATTTTTTATGCTGATTAACCTATCCATTGGGTCGCGCTGGTAAGCCCGACGACAAAAGGACTTAATTAAATTAACTAATTCTTTGGAAATCTTTTGGGGAATATTGGCAATCTCAATCTGCCCCTCAAATTGCCGGTTTTTGAGCATCTTACAAGCCGGGCAAATAGCAAATTTAATCGGCAGATTCTCGCGAAGCTTTTTTAAATACCGAAGATTGTGATGCCAGGATTTTTTGTAATAAACAGAATTGCATTCTTTACAGAAAACTAAACCGAGCTTACCTTTTGGAATTTCGCGTTTTCCTGTCTTCTCTAATGGTAATTCAATATCATATTTTTCCCACTTCTTCATATTATTGTATTATCGCATAAATCACCCCACCAATAAAGACCAATAATAGGCCATAAATAACCAGCGGATTAATTTTCTTAATAATAACTCCGCGGCCCGCCTCTGTTTTACGAGCTTTAAGCCACATTAAAATAATAAAAATTCCGGCTAAACCAACGAAAATACCTCCCACTAATCCAACTAATTCTAGAAAATTCTGAAATCCCAATAAATATAATAGCAACGGAAAAACAACTACTACTAAGCCAGCTAAAATTTGGGGGAATCCAAGGTCATGCTCTAAACTTTTCTTGGCATTCCGACCGATCATAATATGAGAACTAAATAAAGATATTATTCCTAAAATTCCTAATAGCAACAAAACGAACGGCGGAAGATGGCCAATTAACCCAGAAACTGAATCTTCTGAAACAGTTCCTGATAAACTGATAATTCCAAAAATAAAAACTAAATAAATCAAAGCCGGTATTAAACTTCCTAAAATAATTGGGGTTTTTGATTTTATTTGTGGCTGATTATTTTTCCTAAAATATCCGACCACAGTTGGAATAGCAGTCCGCCCGGAAAAAGAAAAAAGGATTGCTCCGTACGGCAAAAAAACATAGCTCAAATTCAAAAGCGGTGCGGAAATTACACGCTCAAAATTTGCTAATCCATAACATAAAACCACAAAAATTACAGCCGCGATACCAACAACAATTAAAAATTCCGAAAGCGCCAACCGATTAACTCCAATAAAAATAGCCAGTGAACTAAGAAGCCAGAATATTAAAATTTTATAGATATCAAGCAAAATAATGCCTGAAAAAATTAAATTAAAAAAACTTACTGACAACACCAAATAAGTTGTTAATGCAAAAATCATTCCAGCAATAGTTATTAAAATCGCTAATCCTTCGCCCGCTTTCCCTAAATAAATTCCCGCGTAACCAGGAAAACGGTGGTTTTCCTTGGTGCGGACAATAATATCCGCGTACATCAGATGAATTAAAGCAAAAACTCCGCTGAAAATTATTAAATAAAATAAACCGGTTAAAATGCCGGCTTTCTCAAAAATATAAGGCAGAGCAAAAATCCCCGCACCAATAATTGTCCCTGCCAACAAACTTGCTGGCAGAATTATATTCTTAAACATTTATCAATTAGTTTTAGGCGACAAACACCTCGTCTCCTTCTCGTACTTTCTCGCTTACCTTAATTCCAACCTCCTGGCCCTTTTTAGCCTTCTCAATTTCTTTATGGTCGTACTGCATTGATTCAATAGTTTGGGTAAAATCAGTATGGGCGCCCTTAAAATTAACGGTTTCTCCGAGTTTTACTTCTTTTTTAAATTTGACAATAGCTACTCCGATATTACCGAAATAGTGAGTAACTTCGCCGATTGGTTTAGTATCCATAATTTTATATTTTTCCGTTCGACCTTTTTTCTTTTTTAATTAATTCTATCACTTTTTTCACTAATTCCTTTGGGTTTGAAGAATATACTATTTTACCCGGACCGCGGTAAGATTCAGCAATTATCTTTTTCACTAAATCATCAGTTTCCCAAGGTCCCTCTAAAACCCCAATTGGCTTTTTGTCTTCAAAGGCAATGGTGAATTCATTTAACGTTCCTAAACGACCGCAACCGACAATTACCGCATCAGCTGACCTTGTTAAAAGAAGATTTCTTCCTGAATAATTAAAACCTGTATAAATAATTAAATCATGGTAGTCGGTCGGCAATTTATAATCCTGAATATGTTCTTTTTCTGTGGCTGCCGGCGAAAGCCCGATAACAATACCTCCTTCGCTTTTAGCACCCTTGGCTGCCCAAAGAGGAAAACCGGTTGTGGCGCCATCAACCAAAACCGCATCATGCCGAACAATTTCTTTGCCTAATTCTTCAGCCAATTTATTGGCATTCGGACCGCAATGCTCGGTTTCAGCTGCGCCGGAAACGCAGATTTTGTATTTAAAAGTTGTATGACAAATATCATTCATATCAAAATTATAACACAACCTCATCCTTCATTGAAGGAATAATGGCTTCTACGGCAAATTCATCTTTTATCTTTTGAGCCAATGGTATCATCTGGTCTCCTTCCCCTTGGACTATAAACACTTTTTTAAGCTTAGTGCGCATCGGCTTCAACCAACTTAAAAGCTTTAACTTATCAGCATGAGCTGAATATCCTCCAATCGCCATAACCCGGCATTTGACTGAAACTTCTTCTCCAAAAATTTTCACGGAATTAGTTGAAGCAAGTCCACGCTTAATAGCCCTATTGCCGTCAAAAATCCTTCTTCCCAATGAACCCATTGCTTGATAGCCAATAAATAAAATAGTGCTTTTAGGATCGGGCAAGTAAAGGCGTTCATGGTGAATAATTCTTCCGCCCTGCGACATTCCAGAACCGGCAATAATAACTTTTGGCGGCGGCACATTTTTAATTTCCTTTGATTGTTTTGTTTTTAAAGTAAATTTTAAACCGGGAAAATTAAATATTAAATCCCCTGATTTTGCCAGATTAATCGCCTCTTTATCAAAATACTCCGAATTGGAAGAATATTTTTTATAAACTTCTGTTAACCTAATTGCCAAGGGGCTGTCAATAAAAATTGGAACTTTTGGTATTCTTTTATTTTCCACTAAACTGTTTAATTCATATAAAAGATCCTGCGTTCTTTCCATGGCAAAAGCTGGGATTATTAACGTGCCGCCTGCCTTAAAAGTTTCTTCAATTAAATCTTCAAGCATGTCTTTTCGTTCGTTTAAATTTTCGTGTATTCGATTCCCGTAAGTTGATTCAATTAAAACGTAATCAGCTTCAGCTAAATTCTCGGTGTCCTTAACCAAAGGGGTAGCAACATTGCCTAAATCTCCTGAAAAAACAACTTTTTTGCCTGCTTTATTGGAAACAGCAATAAAACTTGAGCCAAGAATATGACCGGCATCATAAAACTCAACATTAAAATCGCCAATCTTTATATTTTGATGATACCCTATTCCTTCCCACAACTTCATCATTCCATTAATATCTTCAATATTATAAATTGGCTTACGCTTATCTTTTTTGGCCTCTTTTCTTAAAATACCTTCTGAATCAACCAAAAGATGCTCGGCAAATTCTTTTGTTGGTTTAGTTGAAAAAATCTTTCCGCGAAACCCGTCCTTATAAAGTTTTGGCAACCGGCCAATATGGTCAATGTGGGCATGAGTAATTAAAACCGCGTCAATTTCTTTTGGATTATACGGAAACGGTTCAAAATTAAGGCGCTCGCAAAAACGACTGCCTTGATACAAACCGCAGTCAATAAGAATTTTACATTCCTCTTTTCCCTTTCCTTTTTCCTCTAATAGGTAGTTAGCGCCGGTAACTGTCTTAGTCCCGCCATAAAAAGTAAGTTTCATAAATGTAATGCCAATATGCTAATTCATACTAATTATACTAATGAATACGAATTTTAGAAAGCAGGTCTTTACAAAGCTAAAAAAGTATGCTATACTGCTTTTAGCTTTATTAATATTAACTATAAATATAAAATAATAGAGGGGGATTGATACAATGCTGAAAACAAAAGAAAAACCTCTGAAATTTACTTTTGATGATATCGGAGGAAAGATTTGTAAGTATTGTGGCATACCAAATCCGTCCATAGGAGCGACAAAATGCGTCTGCGGAGAACTTTTAAAGAAGGGCCCTGAAATTCTCAACCAGAACCAGAAATTCATCCGCGATGCGATTGCAAAACGTTCTCGCGAACTCCGTTAGTTGCGTATCTAATACAATATAGGCCTGCCCACAAAGCAGGCCTTCCTCATTCCCCTTTAATTACAGCTAATGGCCTTAATCTTGCCACCTTTTTTGATAAGCCGGCCCGATGAACTATTTCCACTACTTCATCAACGTCTTTATACGCCTTTGGTGCTTCTTCAGCAACACCTCGCAAAGAATAACATTTTATTAAAATTCCTTTACTTTCTAAATCTTTTATAATTTCTTTTCCGGATAAGGTCTTTATTGCCTGATGCCGTGACATTGTCCTGCCAGCTCCGTGACAAGTTGAAAAGAAAGCCTCTTCTCCTTTTTCTGTTCCAACTAAAACATAAGAAGCAGTTCCCATTGAACCAGGAATTAAAACCGGTTGACCTGGAAAAGCTCGGGTAGCGCCTTTGCGATGAACTACTAAATTATCTTCAAGTTTGGCAATGTTATGTGCAACATCATATAAAACTGTTATCTGCTGGCCGCCTAAAACTTTTTGCCATGCATTTCTAATATAATGTGTAATCATTTGTCTATTTGCCCAGGCAAAATTTGCTCCGCAAGCCATTGCCTTAAAATATCTTTGCCCTTCGTCAGAATTAAAAGGTGTGCAAGCTAATTCCTTGTCAGGCAAACGAATTCCATATTTCGGCATTACTTGAAGCATCAAACGGATATAATCTGTTGCAATTTGGTGTCCTAATCCGCGCGAACCAGTATGAATCATTATAACCACCTGGTCTTTATATAAACCAAAAGTTTTAGCAACTTCATCATCTAAAATCTCTTCAACTTTCTGAATTTCCAAAAAATGATTGCCGCTTCCTAATGTGCCGACCTGATCTCTGCCGCGTTTTTTGGCAGTATCAGAAACTTCTGAAGCGTCAGCCAATTCCAATTTGCCGTTGGCCTCGCAATTTTCAATATCTTCTTCTTTGCCATAGCCCTGCTTAACTATTTCTTGGGCTCCGTCTTCTAATATCCTATCCAATTCTCTAATATCCAATTTCTTTAAATGTCCTTTGCCTAAACCGGACGGAACAGTTCTTTGAATTTCAGTTGCCAAATTATCAAGATTAGAACTGATTTCGCCAACTGACAAATTGGATTTTAACAAACGAACGCCGCAATTGATGTCATACCCGACCGCTCCGGGTGAAATGATTCCGTTTTCCGAAATTCGAGTGGCAAAAACACCGCCAATCGGCGAACCATAACCCTCGTGAACATCCGGCATTACCAATGAATACTTTTCAATTCCCGGCAAAGTAGCTAAATTAACCAACTGCTCCAAACTTTTATCCTTAAAAACAGATTCCAGCATTTTTTCATTCGCATAAACTCTGGCCGGAACTCGCATATCTTTTCTGAATGATTTCGGAATCTCCCAAAGGTAATCGTTTATTTTTGTTAAATCCTGTTTTTGAACCATAATATTAAATGTCAAATACTAATTCTGTCTGCCATCTATTAGCTTTTAGTTTAATGTCAACATCCTGATAAGTTACGGCTTTTATGTCTTCATCAAATCTTTTTATTGGATATGATGTTAATTCTGCTTCTAGTTGATATTCTTTCTTGTTTAATGCTTGGTGCTTAATACTGGATACTAAATACACCGTCTTATTAATTTGCGATTTCGCTAAAATTTCATTCAAAAAATCTACCAAAAGAGCGTTGACATCAACTGACTGAATTTTGATTTTAGTTTTTAGTTTTTGGCTTTTAGTTTTACCTGCCCGCCGAAGCCTCGGCGAAGGCGGGAGTTTTAAGTTTTTGGTTTTGGTTGATAAAATTTGCGCCATCGCCTCAACAGCGTTAATAAACAATTCTTCAATTGTTTTTCCGTAAATCCTTAGCCGTAACTCGGCTGGATGAGAAAGAATTTCGTATTTCATTTTATTATTTCTTCAACTATTTTTCTTTCGTTCCACGGTATTTTTTTTCCGCCAGCAATATGAATAAATGACTCACATCCTTTGCCGGTGATAATTACCGTATCGTTTGGTTTTGCTAAAGAAATCGCTTTTTTAATTGCTTCTTTTCTATTTAATATTTTGTAAATAAAAGCGGGCCTTCGCGCTAATGTGCGTGGATTAATACAAATACCAACTTCAATCTGACTCAAAATTTCCAATGGCTTCTCGTCATAAGGATCTTCATTGGTCAGAATGATTTTATCGCAATATTCCGCGGCAATTTTGCCCATTTCCGGCCGTTTCCATTTATCTCGTCCTCCGCCGGCTGAACCAAGAACGCATATTAGTTTTGAGTTTCTAATAGTCTCATAAACATTTTTAAGGCTATCGGGAGTGTGAGCATAATCTATTACTACGGTAAACGGCTGCTGCTTGCCCGCCGAAGTTTTAACGAAGGCGGGAATAAATTCCATTCTACCGGGAACGCCTTGAAAATTTTCAATGGCTTTTTTGATAATTGTCTCACTAATATTTTGTGATTTGATAAAAGCAATTGCAGCAGCGATATTTTCTTTATTAAAATCGCCAATTAAATTAGGGTTTAGGGTATAGGGTTTAGAGTTTAGGGAGTTTTTTGAATATAAAACAATTTTACCGTCTTGGGCAGCCTCGGTAAAATACTTAGCATTAGCGTCATCTTTGTTAATGAAAAACAGTTTGTTTTTAATATATGTAAAAAAATCTGTTTTAGCTTTACGATATTTTTCAAAAGAGCCGTGGGCTTCAATATGTTCCGGCGCTAAATTAGTGAAAATTGCCGCTTGCCAATTAATAAACCGATGACGATATTGGAGAATCCCTTGTGAAGTTACTTCAATCAAAGCATATTGGCAGTTGGTATTAACGGCTTTTCGTAAAAACCTCTGAATAAAAAACCTACCTGGCATTGTGTTGCCGGAATAATTTTTTTTGCTTTTCTCACCGATTTTTATCCGAATAGAAGAAAGTAAAGCGGTTCGCTTTTTATCAGCTTCCAGAATTGTGTTTATTAACTCTAAAGTTGTTGATTTTCCTTTGGTTCCGGTAGTTCCTAAAACAAAAATTTTAGACGATGGGAATCGATAAATAATAGCGCCGGCCAACGCCATCAACCAATGGTAAACCGGTTGAAAAAAATTAAAAATTGGTCGGGGAATTATTTTTTTACTTAAATCCAAAAAATTAACCATATTACAAATAATCCATTGGATTGATAGTAACGCCTATAGGAACAGAGCCAGCCCCTGAAAACGACTTAAAAGTTATGCTCGGCGCCCAATAAACAGTAAAGTGAAGATGAGACCCAAAAGAATAACCAGTATTTCCAGCATAACCAATAATCTCACCTTTCTTAACTTCATAGCCCTTATTAACGCTTTGTCTTGATAGATGCGCGTAAAGAGTGGCTAAATTATTATTATGCTCAATAATAATATATTTACCGTATTGAACCCGGCCATTATTACCTACGGCAATCACTTTTCCGTCGTCAACTGCCACTATTGGGGTTCCAATAGGCGCTCTGAAATCAACGCCATTATGGAATTTAGTTTTATAGGCGCGCCGGGCAAAACTTGTTTCTCCGTATTCCTGCGTAATATAAACATCATACACTGGATAACCAAGCACACCAGGACGTTTTAAGGGTAAAAGAGTGGGGTCAAAGGACGCACGCAATTCATGCTCCAGCTCGGCAATATCATCACTAATTTCCTTTTGTAATTCTTCCAATTCTTCCAATTGTTTTTGATATAAATACTCCTGATTTTTTGTTTGGCTTAAAATTACTTGTTTCTCTTCTTTAACATCCTCAACTATTCCTTTTTTGCTTTTAAGATTGAAGCTTTCTATTTCTGTTGACCGTTTTTTGTAATCTGTTTCATCTAAGGCGCCTGCTAATTTATTTTTTGAATCTCTTAGATTGGCAATTTCAACTGATAGTTCATTATTAAGATCAGCCAGACCCTGAATTTCAAAAATACCGTCTGCCAAACTTTTATTTCTAAGAAAAACCATTAGGGTAGTTTCTCCTTCTTTTTGTTGAAGTTGCCGTAAAACCTCGGCAATGGCTTCTCTGTTAATAATAATTCTTTCTTCGGTATCAACAATGTCGTATTGGAGCGATTCAACCTCTAATTCCAATTTACCAATCATAACCCCGCTTGAACGAATACTTAAATTAAGCTGATTAACCTGACTGCTAATTCTTCCAATTTCTTTTTTAAGGGTCTGGCCCTCTTCTTGAGTTTGTTCAAGCTCTTTTTGGGTTTCTTTAATCTGGTTGCTAATTTCCTGGAGTTCTAAATTTTTTTGTTCAATGGAATCCTTGAGTTTTTCGGGAGTAGCGGCGAACGCTGTGCAACAAATTATAAATAAAATTAAAAACCCGTATAATAAAATTCTTAATATTTGATTTTTACTTGCCATATTATTTTCTCGACATCATCTTCAAAGCCATTTTTAATCTTTCTTCAATTTTTTTAATTTTTGAAGGGATTTTTTTAAGCGCCTCCTGAATTTCACGCTGTTTATAACCAAGACCTTTTAGCGCCTCTTCAATATCGCTATCTGATTCCATTAAAGAAAGCAGTTCTTCGTCTTTTTTGCTTTTAATCTTGTCGGAAAGTTCTAAAATAATCCGGTTAGCTGTTTTTCGACCAACTCCCGAGGCCTTAACCAAAAGGTCGGTCCGTTGCTGATTAACAGCGGCTATTAATCTATTAATATTTGCCACACTTAAAATCTTTAAAGCCATTTTTGGCCCAACGCCGGTAATTGAAGTAAGTAGTTCAAAAAAATTTAATTCTTCTTCTTTTAAAAATCCATATAATTCTGCTCCGTCCTGTCGGACATAAAAATAACAAAAAAGCCGCACTCGTAAACCAGGCCGCGGCAAAGCCCTGAAAGTTTTAGATGAAATAAAAACTTTAAAACCGATGCCGTTTACTTCAATAGCCGCAAAATAGCTTTTTTTGGTGATTAATTTACCGGAAAGAGAATGAATCATAATGATTATATTCTAAGATATTGTGGTTGACAGAGCAAATAAAGGGCTTGGTATAAATTTTGGAGCCAAAGGCGAACAAAATTTATTTACCAAACCTTTACCCAGCACATATTTTACTTGCGATATTGATTTAGTAAATATTAGTTTGTGCTGGACAATCTTTTTTTATTCTGATAAGATGTCATTAGTAAAATATGTGCGGGGTGCTGAATTTTATAGATAAATTTCTTTCACTCCGCTCATAAATTTATATAAAATTCGCATGCCTATTACTAAATCAGCTAAAAAAGCGTTGCGTCAAAATATTCGACGCCGCCAAAAAAATCTTAAAAGAAAAACCGACCTTAAGGCGATTATTAAACAATATAAAAAATTATTAGAAAGCAGCCCGGAAGAAGCCAAAAAACACTTGTCTCAAGTTTATAAGAAACTTGATAAAGCCGCCAAGGTTAATCTTATCAAAAAAAACAAAGCCAGTCGACTGAAATCACGATTGGCTAAAAAACTGAAGATTAGTTAATCACTAAATCCAGTAATACTTCTTCGGAATCTAATATTCCGAATTTGACCAAAGGGTCATAGTCGGCTATTTTTTGGGTTAATTTTATTGATTGAGTTTGGCTGGCTAAAATATTAAAAATTTTTGCCGGCTCTTCTTGATGACAAAATAAAATTTCCAAATCTCTTATTTTCTGCGAGAATGACTGATTGCTAATAAGATTCATTATAGAGTAGTACGCATTTTGCCCGGCGTTTGGCGCCAAAACATAATCACTAACTTCTTTAATTCTAGCTAGGTCAATAATATCCGCTTTAACTACAGACAATGTTTCCAGTTCATTAACCAACCCCCAGTTATCACCGTTAAAACTCTCGGCTAAAAAGTCAATTGCCTTTGGGAATAGATTAACTCCCTTTTCATCTGCTTCTTTTTTGATGAAATGCTTTAATCGGCTGCCTTCTAACTTCTCAAATTCTTGAAATTTAAGTTCAGAAGGCGATGTTTCTTCGCTAATTAAAAAACTAAAACCGACCGGTGGTTTATTATTCTCGGAAATAATTAAAATAAAATTCTGCGAAGAAAGCTGACTTTCAAAGAATTTTTTTAATTCATTACGCTGAGCAACTGAATAAGCACTGAGCCCAAAAAAAGCATTTTCTAAAATCGCTATTTTTTTATCTCTAAAAAGCGACGGTGTTGAAATAAATTCTCTTAATTTCAAAAATTCGCTTTGATGGCCTGATTCTTCTCTATTTTTTTCTGATAAATCAAAATGTCCCAAATCCAACATTGAGTACTTTTCACGATAACTATTAACAAGCTCTTTTATGTTCTTTTGCCGCCTATAAGAGTCAGCGCCGTATAAATAAATAATCATTTTTTAACAGCTGCTTTAATAAATTCTTTAAACAATGGATGCGGGTTAAGGGGCCTCGATTTAAACTCTGGATGAAATTGAGCGGCTACGAAAAATGGGTGTTCTTCTCGCGGTAATTCAAGAATCTCCATTAATCTTTTATCAGGAGAAAAACCGGAAAAAATTAATCCCTTCTTTTCCAGTCTTTCAATATATTGAGGATTAACCTCGTAGCGGTGGCGGTGACGTTCAGAAATCAAGTGCTGTTTATAGGCCTGGTAAGCAATTGTTCCTTTCTTGATAATAGCCGGATAAGCGCCTAAGCGCATCGTGCCGCCATAATTTTGTTCTGATAAATTCTTTTTTTGCTCCGGTAGAATATCAATAACAGGATTAGGAGTTTCGGGATTAATTTCAGTAGTATGAGCTTTTTTTAGTTTAGCAACTGAACGGGCAAATTCAATTATGGCTAACTGCATCCCGTAACAAAGCCCTAAAAGAGGAATTTTGTTTTCCCGGCAATAACGAATAGCAGCTATTTTTCCTTCTGTCCCCCGACCGCCAAAACCGCCAGGCACAATAACACCTTGGTATTCGTCTAATTCTGACAAACGACTGGGTTTTTTCTCGTAAATCTCGGCATTAAGCCAAGAAATTAAAGGTTTTCTGCTAAAAAAATAAGCTGCCTGCTTAACGGCCTCAATCACTGAAATATAAGAATCGGCCAGAACAAATTCTCCGGTGCTGAAATATTTTCCAACAATGCCGATTTTTACCGGCTTTTTTGAAAGACGAATATTTCTGACCAGTTTTTGCCAACGTCGCAAATCGCGGCTCTGTGGTTTAAGTTTCAATTTCTTTAAAATAAGTTCGCTTAATTTATCTTTCTCAAAATTTATTGGTACTTCATAAATACTTTCAATATTTGGCGCCGAAATAACGCCTTCATCTACGATATTGCAATTGAAAGCAATTTTTTCTTTGCGTTTCTTATCTAAAAGAACTTTTGCCCGAGCAATAATAATATCTGGCTGAAGACCAGCGGAATTCAGAGTACGGACCGCGTATTGAGTTGGTTTGGTTTTTAATTCGCCTTCACTTTGAAGAGGTAAATAACTTACCAAACACAAAAGAACGTCTTGAGGTTTTTTAATTTTTAATATTCTAATTGCTTCTAAAAATAAAATGTTTTGGTATTCGCCGACCGTACCGCCGATTTCAACAATAACAATCTGAGATTTATTTTTGGTTACTGCCTTATCAATTCTGCTTAAAACCTCCAAAGGGATATGAGGAACGACTTCAACGCAACGACCGCCATAGCCTAAACTCCTTTCCCGTTCAATTACTGCCTGATAAATACTGCCTGTGGTCATATAATTGGTACCGGAAAGATCTTTGTCTAAAAACCGTTCGTAATTCCCCATATCTTGGTCGCATTCCATACCGTCGTCCAAAACAAAAACCTCGCCGTGCTCGGTCGGATTCATTGTACCGGCATCAACATTTACATAAGGATCAATTTTAATGGCTGTTACCTCAAACCCTCGTGACTGTAAAATTTTTCCGATGGAAGCCGCTGCCACGCCCTTACCAACCCCGGACATCACGCCACCAACTATAAAAATATATTTTCTCATAAATTTTTCTTTGTTTTATAATTTTTTTTATTTAAATCGTCAACGATTGTTTGAACTTTAGGTTACTATTCGCTATACACTATCTCTTTTGGCGGAATTAACTTTGGGTCGGTGGGAATGGTAAAATAAAAAGTAGTGCCCCGATTAATCTCGGATTCAGCCCAAATTCCACCACCGTGACGCTTAACTACGTTTCTAACGATATAAAGACCTAAACCCAAGCCGCTTGGATCTACCTTAACAACATTTTCAGCCCGGAAAAATTTGGTAAATAATTTATTAATCTGAGCAGGCGGCACTCCAATACCGCTATCCTTAACGCTTATTTGAATATAGGGCTGGTCCTTAACCCGCTCAAGCCCAACGATTATTTCGCCGCTAGGCACATTATATTTAATGGCGTTATCAACAAGATTAAATAAAACAATTTTTAATTTTTGGGGATCAATAGAAGTGATAATTGATGGCTCAGTCGGTTTTTGAAAATAAAGTTTGATGCCTGCCTGTTTTGCCAACGGCATCAATTCACCAAGAACCTCTTCAAGAAAATTTATAATGTTAACATTCTCAAATTGATAACCAAAACGGCCTTCTTCGATTTTAGAAACATCAAGTAGGTCGTTTATTACCTTTAGAAGATTGGTGGCCGCATTCAAACCGGTATCTGCTAATTCTTTTTGGTCTGGCGTTAGGGATTCTTTAGATAAAGAATCTAAAGCCCATTGAACAGCGGTTGAAGGAGTTCTTAATTGATGAGCAGCCACGGTGATAAATTCGCTTTTTGAACGCAAAATTTCAATCTCCCGGGTCCGGTCATGAACTAATTTTACAAAACCCAACAAATGCCCGGCTGAATCAATAATTTTATTAGTAGTTATCCTTAGTTCTATTTTTGGTTCT
>JAZGAA010000005.1:0-4932 GCA_036444215.1 Minisyncoccota bacterium | reverse complement strand
CTTGGTTGTTGATATGTTGCAATATCTAAAATAGTAAATTACAAACAATTTAAATAAATATAGGCAAAAAATGATGGAAAGTGGGGACGAAGTCGTCCCCATTTTTTATGCTTAATGTTTAAATGTTAATATGTTAAAATGTTAATATGATAACCTTAGGCCTTGATATTGGCGCCACAAAAATCAGCTACGCAGTTTTTGATAAAAAGAGAAAAAAGCTGCTCTTGAGCAAAAAACTAGAATATCGCCGCAGAACCCGGGGCGAATTTTTGAAGATTCTAAATGAAATCAGTAAAGATAAAGAGCTAAAAAAATTAAATTTCATGAAAATCGGCATTGGAATTGCCGGAGTTATTGAAAGCGGTAAATTAGTTTATTCGCCTAATTTTCCAAACCTTAAAGGGATTAATTTAATAAAAGAAATCAAGAAAATTTGGGGCAGGCCGGTTGTTATTGAAAATGATGCTAATTGCTTTGCTTATGCGGAAGCGATTCTGGAAGCCGGAAAAAAATATAACAATATTGTCGGTTTAACATTGGGAAGCGGGTTAGGCGCCGGAATTATACTTAATAAAGAAATTTATCATGGCCGAGGCGCGGCCGGAGAAATTAGTCATTCAATAACGAGATGTCAGGCACAGGGCGTCAAATGCCAAGAAATGGAGGATTTGGTTTCGGAAAAGTTTTTCCATAAATTAGGCATTAAAAATCCGCGTGATTTAGAATTAAAAGCCAGGAAAGGCGACAAAAAAGCGAAAAAGATTTACAAAAATTTCGGCAAAAATTTAGGAATAGTCATTGCTAATATAGTGGATATATTAGATCCAGATGTTGTTGTTTTAGGCGGAAGTTTATCTAATGCTTATAATCTTTTTATCCAAGAAACTAAAAAAACAGCCAAGAAATTTATTGTCAGCCCAAAATCCAAAAATATTCCTATTTTGAAATCACGCTTGGGAAAGCCGGCCGGAGCAATTGGAGCAGCATTGCTGTAATAAAATTTATGATTAAAAAAGTTTCTTTATCCAAAAAAAATATAAAAGATTATAAGTCGGTAGCAGGCGCTACAATAATCAGGCAACTCAAGAAAAACAGTCGAGCTCTAAAAGGCAAAAGAATTGTCCATATTAATTCAACTCCGCGGGGCGGGGGAGTGGCGGAAATTTTAAGCAGTTTAGTGCCTCTCCAACAAAGTTTAGGAATAAAAGCTTCTTGGTTTTCTTTTGACGCGCCGAAAAGATTTTTTAAAATCACCAAAAAAATCCATAACGGCCTTCAGGGCAAAAAAAATAATTTAACAAACAAAGAAAAAGATTTTTATTCGGCAATTAACTGGAATTTGGCGCAAAAATTAAAGAATATTCCGGCTGACCTTTTTATTATTCACGACCCTCAGCCATTGGCGATTATTTTATTTTTTCGTCAGAAGCCGATGATTGCCCGAATTCATCTTGATTTATCAACGCCCAATAAAAAGGTTTTTTCCTGGATTTTGCCGATTTTAGCTCAATATGACAAAATAATCGTCAGCTTAAAAGAATTTGCGCCAAAGGGCATTTCTAAAAAGAAAATATTAATTGTTCCTCCGGCTATTGACCCGCTTAACGCTAAACATGCTCCGGTTAGCAAGAAAAAAGCGCGAAAAATTCTTTCTAAATTCGGCATTAATCCAAATAAACCGCTTATTGCCCAGGTATCTCGTTTTGACCATTGGAAAGACCCTTTGGGAGTAATTGATGCGTTTCGTTTGGCGAAAGAAAAAATACCAGAACTTCAGTTGATTTTGTTAGGCCTTTTCTTGGAAAAAGACGACCCGCAATCCCGGGAAGTTTTTAAAGAAGTAAAAAATAAAGCAAAATGCTGTTCGGATATTTTTCTTTTTTCTGACCCTAAAAAACTTGAAAATAAAAAGATTGATAACGACACTTTTGTTAACGCGGTCCAATGCGGTTCGGATTTGATTTTGCAAAAATCCATTAAAGAAGGATTTGGTTTAACTGCTACCGAGGCAATGTGGAAATGGAAAACAGTAATTGCCGGAACAGCAGCCGGCTTAAAACTCCAAATTCAGAATAACAAAAACGGTTTTATTGTTAAAAACCCAAAAGAAGCTGCCAGAATAATTGTAAGATTGTTAAAAAACCCAAAAATTAGAAAAAAAATCGGTCGTCAAGCCCGTTTATCAGTTAAAAAGAAATATTTAATAACCCGGCTTTTAAACGACCACCTCAAACTTTACAATGCGTTTATTCATTAAGATTTTAATTTTAATTATTGTTGTTAGCGGTTTTTTTTTATTGTTTCAAAAAAACAATGTTGTGGAAATTAATGTTGTTGGAGAATCAGCTATTTTAAGGGTGCCGGAAGCTGAACAGCCAACAGAACTGAGTCCAATTTTAATTAACGCCGACATTGATCCTCAAGAACCGTTAGAGAATCCGCCCGAAGAAATTAAAGCAATATACAGTACAAGCTGGTCAGTCAGTTTGTCTAGCAGAGTAAATTATTTTATCAATCTTATTAAAACCACTGAACTTAACGCCATTATTATTGATATTAAGGATTATTCCGGCTATATTGCTTATGACATTAAAAATGCCGACGTGGAAAAATATGGAGCCAAGGAAATCAGGATTCCCCAAATTAACAAACTAATAAAGCGACTTCATGATGAAGGAATTTATGTTATTGCCAGAATCACGATTTTTCAGGACCCGATTTTAGCTGAAGCCCGACCGGACTTGGCAATCCACAGCCGCTTTCGCTTAGACGCAGATTTACGCGGACTGGACACGGACTTACGCGGACAAAATATAAAATACTCATCATCTACGCTGTGGTTAGATAATAAAAAACTCGCCTGGATGGATCCGGCCAGTGAGGAAGTTTGGGACTATAATATTGCCGTTGCCAAAGACGCCGCTTCCCGCGGTTTTGATGAATTAAATTTTGATTATATTCGTTTTGCTTCTGATGGAAATTTAGACGATATGGATTTTCCTTTTTGGGACGAAAACACGCTCAAAACCGCAACCATTAAGAAGTTTTTCAAGTATTTGCGTGAAGAATTGCCTGATATAAAAATTTCCGCTGATTTATTCGGTTTGGCAACTATTAATTACGATGGTCTAGGCATCGGCCAGATTATTGAGGATGCTTATGAGTATTTTGATTTTGTGGCGCCAATGGTTTACCCTTCGCATTATGCAACCGGATTTATCGGTTATCAAAATCCAGCTGCTTATCCGTATGAAGTGGTGAAGTATTCAATGGATAGCGCCATCAAACGACTAAAGAATTATGAATCAAGAATTATGAATAATGCAACAACAACAGAAATTCATGATTCAAGCTTCATGATTCATGCTTCACAATTACGTCCCTGGCTTCAAGATTTTGATTTAGGCGCTGATTATGACGCGGAAAAAGTAAGAGCGCAGATTGATGCGGTTTATGACGCGGCAAGCAGCACACCGGAACTTATTAATGGATTTATGCTTTGGGACCCGAGGAATGTTTATACGAGGGAGGCGTTATTTACTAATAGCCACGAATCACTAATTCGTGATTAGTGGTTATTAGTAAACATTTGTGACTATTTGTATTTTTTATGTATCAACTAACACTACAACAATTTACTGGACCGATTGAGAAATTATTAGAACTGATTGAAGAGAAAAAACTGCCAGTCGCCGAATTAAGTTTAGCTGAAGTTACGGCTGATTTTTTGAACTATCTTAAAACAATTAAAGAAGTTGAGCCGCGAATTTTGGCTGATTTCGTCGTAGTTGCTTCGCGTCTGCTTTTAATTAAGTCAAAATCCCTTTTGCCGAATTTAGAATTAACAGAGGAAGAAGAGCGGGGAATAAAAGATTTGGAAGAACGGCTGCGGCGCTATCAGGCATTTAAGCCGGCAATAAATTTATTCAAAAAGACCTGGGAACAGAAAGGTTATTCTGTTTCCCGGCCGCTTTTTCACGGACGACCGCCGGTTTTTTATCCGCCAAAAGATTTGGATGTCAAAATTTTACACAGTGCTGTAAATTCTATTTTTGAAACCCTCAAGCAATTATCACCGGAAGTTCAAACAATTGAATTATCAGCAATCAGCTTGGAAGAAAAAATTAAAGAAATTATAAAGCGTCTGGAGAGCGGCATCCAGCAATTCGGGAAACTTACCAAAGAAAAATCACGTTCAGAAGTTATTGTGCTTTTTATTGCCTTACTTCATTTATTGCGCGACCAAATCATAAAAGCCGAGCAAAAACAAGGATTTTCTGATATAATAATAGAGAAACATGGATCATCCAAATAATCAAAATATCATAGGAGCAATAGAGGCGGTTCTTTTTGTTTATGGCGAGCCGATGGAGATAAAGAGGATTGCCAAGATTTTAAAAATCAGCGAGTCAAAAATAAAAGAAGTTCTTCAGCAACTTGAGCAGGAATTCTCAATTGAGAATAGGGGATTGAAATTAATTTTTTCTGATTCGCCAGCTGGCGAACGGGTTCAGTTAGCAACCAAGCCGGAATTTGTTTCAATAATTGAAAGTATTATCAAAGAAGAATCAAAAGACAATCTTACTCCAGCCACCCTGGAAACTCTTTCATTAATAGCTTATTTAGGTCCGCTTTCCAGGGCTCAAATTGATTTTTATAGAGGTGTAAATTCTTCTTTTATTTTACGGGCTCTTCTAATGAGGGGATTGGTTGAGCGTTTTCCCGCTCCTAAAAAAGCCAATATATACCTTTATCAACCCAGTTTTGATTTGTTAAAATATTTAGGAATATCCAAAATTGAAGAGTTGCCGGAATACGAAAGGTATAAATCACAAATTCCAAGCACCAAATAACAAATAAGCACCAAATCCTAAATTCTAAACACGACGGGTTTCGGTCATTAGAATTTCGGTCATTGGAATTTATTTGGAA
>JAZGAA010000004.1:0-4608 GCA_036444215.1 Minisyncoccota bacterium | reverse complement strand
GTAAATTTTTTAGTCCAATCTTCATAAGGACCTCCATCAGGATGCGGGTCATTCCTTGTATGAGCTGGCATAGTTTTATCCTCAATTAAATGCAATATATGCCCAAGTATAAACATTGCCTTTTCTTCATCGCCATTAATATAAAATCTAATCGCCCTCTGCCATGTAAAATCGGTTTCTGTTGTTAAAGCGCTAATTTTCTTTTGTTGAATCGCAGTTAAAATTGAAGCGATTGTTGCCGGAACTTTATAAGTTAATTTATTTTGATTATTGCTGTCTTGAGCCCATTCTTTTGATTTTTGCCAACTTGTTAAATTATTAGTTAGACCTCTATCATAAATCGGATCATAAAAATGATTCATCCATCGCGGCGCGTCGTCTTCGCGGCGCGAGCCATCAATTAAATAATCTTTTAATTCATCGGAAATTTTATTGTTAGAAAAGTTCTGATTATAAAATTTAATAATCTCATTTGTTAAAAACGCGTGAGTGTTAATTTTATAAGCAAAAACACCATTAATTTGAACAACAAAAAATCCCAATATAAATACTGGGATTATAAATTTTATAAACTTTCTATTTTCCATACATTGGAATATTTATTAAATTTAAGAATGACTGAGTATTCGACTAATCCTTCTTTATTTTTTAATATAAACCATGCTGTATTATTTGAAGATGAATCACTATCAAATTCTGTATTAGAAACAATTTCAATAACATCTAACAATTTCCCTTCTTCTTTTGTTCTTTTTAGCGCTTCTTCCAATTCTCTTCGTGTTAAATAATATTCGCTATTTTCATTAGTATTTAATGCAAGATACTTACTCGCTAATTCTATATCCTCCGCGCGGAGGGCTTCAACGAATAAATCCAAAGTTTCCTGCGGGGTTTTGCCGCCATAAACATCTTCTCGCATTGCTTTTTCATAATTTTTCTCCCATTCAAGATATTTTTCATAATTTTTTTGAGTTTCTCTATTACTTATTGCTTGTGGACTAAAATATTTATTCCACACAAAATATCCTCCAACAACTACTAAAATAATTACTAAAAACGCAACCACAAATTTCCAGTATTTTGATTTTGTTTTTGGCTCACCCACTCCGCCTGATTCTAAATTAAAATCATTTTGATTTTGTTCATTCATAATATAAGTTTTTTTAATAATAAAAATAAAAAGGGGTTGCCCCCTCACTAGGCATAAAAGATATTTAATTACTTTAATTATAAAAAATACGCAGAATTTTCTCAACAATACTAATTGTGGATAACTCTTCCCGTCTAAAAAATATGCTATAGCATATTTTTTAGACGGATATAATATTTATCTATTTAATTCCGTAGAAATCCCTTAAATCATCATCAAAAACTAATATTTTAGTTTCTAAATATCGTACATAATCGCTAATATTAAAAACCGAACAAAGAAATTCAATTTCTCGCCTGCAATCATATGGTAAAGCAAAAACACTCTCCTGAAGTGGATAAAAATCCAATTGCCTTAACTTTTCTCTAAATCCTTCGCGCGCCCACTTATGCCTTTCCGGAATATCAAAGGCGACAATCCGCCACACGTCGTCCCATCGCGCCGATTTAGCTATCGTCAAATCCTTAAAACTTTCCCGCACTATTTTTTTATTACCTTTTTTCTCTAAATAAATTTCAAAAATTTCGCTATCTTCATTTTTACCTTTTTTAACCACCTTGATATATTTCTTAAATTTTAACTGCCTGATTGATTTTCTAAAATCTTGCTCATTAAAAAAACCTTTGTATCTTTTACCTGATTTATCTGGACGGCCAAAAACCGTAAAAACTTTTGGCGCCACCATCGCCACAGTTAATACTCCGCCGACAAGCGTCATACCAAGAATAATTTTCCCTAGCGCGGCACCGCTCTTTTTTGTCATCGCAACAATTCTTTCTGCCCGCTCTTTTCTTTTAATAATTTTTTGCGCTTCTTCCCATTCTTGTCGCAAATTATCAATCAAAAATTCTTTATTCGTTTCCAAGGCGGATATTAATTTTTGTTCGTATTTTCTTTTAAGCATTATTAAATATTTTTGTTGTTATTTATATATTACCTTACTCCTTTTACTCCTATGCGTCAAGAAAATATGCTATAGCATATTTTCTTGACGTTTTTATATTGATTAATTTAATCTCGGGAAAAGAGGGGTTGGTTTTTTTTCTGGCTTCTTTATGTTTTTTGAGATTTTTTCAGAGGTTTCGGGGAGGAAAGGTTTTAAGAGTTCTGCTACGCCATCTAAAATCGCGATTAAATTAATAATTGTTTTTTTGTTTTTGGCTTCTTTTTTCTTATCCCCCTTTTCCCATGGCTTGTTTTGGTTTACGTATTTGTCGCCAAAACTTATTAAATTCCAAATTATTGAGAGCGCTTCGCTGAATTTGAAATCCGGTAAAGTATTATTAATTTCTTTTTTGGTTTGTTTGATTTTCTGAATAATATCTTTATCAATTCCGCGTGAAGCTGCTTTGATTTTCGCTTTTGAAGCAAGGGTTAATACGCGAGCAGTAAAATTCCCCAAGCCATTAGCAAGTTCTCCGTTGTAGCGTTCTCTAAATTTTTGTTCTGTAAAATCACCGTCTTCATAAGCCGGGATTTCGCGCAAAAGGAAATAACGCAATGGGTCAACGCCGTATTTTCTGATTATTTCAAACGGGTCAACAACATTACCAATGGTTTTTGACATTTTTTGCCCGCCAGAAATAATAAATCCATGAACGTATATTTTTTTAGGCAAGGGTAAGCCAGCCGACATAAGCATTGCCGGCCAATATATGGCGTGAAATCGTAAA
Organism: Minisyncoccota bacterium; assembly: GCA_036444215.1. Classification (GTDB taxonomy): domain Bacteria; phylum Patescibacteriota; class Minisyncoccia; order UBA6257; family UBA9933; genus CAJVXI01. Next base: position 1,785 of record JAZGAA010000004.1, on the reverse strand, counting down.
TTATCCTTGCCTAAAATATGAAGGTCAGCCGGCCAGTATTTTTTAAATTTCTTCAAATTAGCGCTTCCATAACCAAGAGCTGAAATATAGTTTGTTAAGGCATCGCACCAGACATACATTACCTGTTTATTGTCACCCGGAACAGGAATTCCCCATGGCAAAACTTCTTTGGGCCTGGAAAAACTTACGTCCCTAAGCCCGCTTTTTATAATATTCAGCGCTTCTTTTTTTCGCGAAGCCGGGATAATTTCAATTTCATCGCTTTTAAGTAATTTCAAAAGTTTGTCGGAATACTTGGACAACCTGAAAAAATAATTCTCTTCATCTAAAAACTCCGGCGCCTTGTCGTGATAAATGCATTTTCCGTTAACTAAGTCCTTTTCCGTTAAATACGCTTCGCATCCGCTGCAATAATGTCCTTGATATTTATCTTTGTATAAATCGCCTTTTTCTTCTAATTTTTTCCAGATAAGCTGGGCGCCGGGCCAGTGCTTTTTCCTGTCAGTTGTCCTGATAAAATCGTTATAAGAAATATTCAAGAGATTATCCAATTCCTTGAATTTGGCGGCATTTTTATCAACCAGCTCTTGCGGAGAAATTTTATTTTGCTCGGCGGTTTTGAAAAGCTTTGAACCGTGCTCATCAGTTCCTGTTAAAAAAAACACATCTTTTCCTTCTAAACGGTAATAACGCGCCAAAACGTCTGTTCTGACAAATTGCAAAACATGCCCCATGTGCGGTGGGGCATCAACGTAAGCAATAGCAGTAGTAAGATAAAACTTTTTTGGCATCTTAGATTAATTTGTTGTGCTTACGCTTTGACCAATCCTCAATAAATTCCTGCAAAATAACAGCTACTGGAACCGCTAAAACTAATCCGATAAAGCCGGCAATTTGCGCTCCAGCTAATAAAGAAACAACGACAATTACCGGATGAATATCAACTGTTTTTTTCATTACAGCCGGAACCAAAAGTTGGCTTTCCAATTGCTGAACTATTATAAAGAATATGATTACGTAAATTCCCAATTTCAAAGAAACTGTGCTTGCTATTATGAATGCTAAAATGCCCGCAAAAATCGGCCCAACAAACGGCACTACTTCAAAAATACCCGCTAAAACTCCCAACAATAAACTATACTTAACTCCTAAAATCCACAATCCTAAAGCAGTTACTAAACCAATCACTAAACTTAAAATAAGCTGACCCTGAAGCCAGAGGCCTAATTTTGTTCTGGCTTTGAGATAAATGCCAATCACGCGCTTCTCATGAGCGTCCGGCAAAACTGCTCTTAGGAACTTCTCTACTCCGTCACGGCTGACCACCAGATAAAAAGATAAAATAAAAGTGGCGAGGACAAAAATGACGCCGCCGAAAATTGAAGAAATAACATCAAAAAGAGAAGCGGTGCCGGAAAGCAAGATGTCGGTAAAATTACCAATGCCTGTTTCAAGCCGGTCCAATATCTGAGAAGTGCTGAAATCACCCAGGGCCGGTATGCTTAATTTATCAAAACTGCCCAAAAGTCCTTTTAATTCAAGAAAAGTAATAGGGACAATAGTGTATAAAACCAAAGATGAAATTGATAAAACAATAAAGAAAATTATCAAAGCGCCCAAAATTCTGGGAATTTTTTTATGTTCCAGATAAGTAACCGGCGCGTCAAGGGCTGAAGAAATAACTATCGCCAGAAAAAGAATAAGTATTGCTTCTTTAGCCAATATAAAAACAACTACCAAAAGCAGCATAAAGAAAATTCGCCAAAGCGATGACCAAGAAATTTC
>JAZGAA010000003.1:0-2951 GCA_036444215.1 Minisyncoccota bacterium | reverse complement strand
GTATTATTTAATACATAAATTTTATTATTTCGCTTATCAATGGCAATTCCTTTTGGCGATGAAAATATATTGCCAGTACCGATAATTAACTGAGGGTCAGCTGAAACAGGGATAATAACGCTTTTATCCGTATTACCGTCAATAATTGTTATATTGTTGCTTTGTGGATTTACTGCATATGCTTTGTTATTTATGGAGTCGAAAATCATTCTGTTAGTACTAACGCCGCTGGCAACCGTAGCGATTATCGTATTATCTTCGCCGTTAATAACTGAAATATTGTTAATACCGGTATTTGGCACATAGATTTTATTCAACTTCTCATTAATAGCTAGAGAACCCGGGAAAGCGCCGACTGGCAGTGCAATTCTTTCTGTTTCTTCGGTTAAAGCGTCAATAACGGTAATGCTCTCATCCAAAAAATTAGAAACATAAATTTTGCCGATTACTGAATTAACGGCAATAGCCGAAGGTCCTGCTCTAGTAGGAATTCTTTTCACTTCCTTATCAATTTCGCTATTAATGACGGATATATTATCGCTGTTGTAATTCGTTACATAAAGAGTATTTGTAGCTTCTAAAAACGCAAGGTGCCGAGGGTTTAAACCAACTTCAATTATGCCTGTTTTGTAATTATCATCTGCGTCTATGACGGTAACGCTATTTTCTAAATAGTTGGTGATATATATTTTATTATTGTTTCTGTTAATAAAAAAATTGCTGACCGACCGATTAATCTCTATCGTCTGAACTAAAACCAGTTCGTTAGCATCAATAATAGACAAACTTCTGCTTTCAGAATTTAACACATAAATAGTATTTAAATTTTCATTAATTTTAACATCCCGGGGCTGCCTTCCCAATTCATTTCCTAAAGGAATAGTAGTAATTTTCTCTCCGTCAATAACCGTTAAATCAAAACTCCACCTGTTAGCTAAGTATATTAAATCGTTGTCTAAATCAACCGCAATGCCTTCGGGACTGCGTCCTACTGGTATTTTCTTTATAACCTGTAAATTCTTGCTGTCTAAAACTGTTAAATTATTTCCCCGCCTATTAATTACATATATAAATTTTCCTTCTGAGTCAGTTGCTATTTTCCAAGGCCGGGAAAAATAATTGACATCTCCTTGTTTTGTTTGGGCTAAAACAGAATAACTAAAAACCAAGCCGCTTACTAAGTTGATTATCAATAAAATAAAAATAAAGGCCTTAATTTTTACAACCATACTTTAATTTTATTATACAACATCTCAATATTTCAATAAAGAAGTTATCCACACCCCATGGATTGTGCTATAATGATATTTAATGAGTAAAACTTATAATTGGTTACCGTGGAGTTTAATAATATTAATGGCTTTGTCCTGTTTTGGACTAATGCTTAACGCCTCTGTCCAAGAATCAGCAACTATGGATGAATTGGCTCATATTCCTGCTGGCTACGGCTATGTTCGCTATCTTGATTATCGGCTTAATCCGGAGCACCCGCCTTTAGTTAAGGCAATCTCCGCTGCTCCATTACTTTTTTTAGATATAGAATTTCCTCTTAATAAAACGTCTTGGCAGCAAGACGTTAATGGCCAATGGACAGCTGGAACGCAATTTCTTTACGAACTCGGAAACGATGCTGATAAAATTATTAATTGGGTGCGGCTCGGTCCAATGCTTTTAACAATTATACTGGTTGTCTTTATATATGTTTGGGCGCGAGAATTAATTGGCCGCTGGTGGGCATTACTTCCGACTTTTCTTTTTTCCCTTTCCCCTACTGTTCTTAGTCATGGTCATTATGTAACTACTGATATGGGAGCTGCTTTGGGAATATTTTTAGCTACTTATTATTTTATTAAATTCCTTTTTAAGCCGTCTCGAAAACATCTGATTTGGGCCGGTTTGGCCTTTGGCATTGCCCAATTAATGAAATTCTCAGCTGTTCTTTTAATACCGTTTTTTATTTTTTTAATAATTATTTTCTTTATTTGGAAAATTAATCTTGAACCACGGAAAGTGGTCTTGCACGCTTTTAAATACGCTGGCTGGCTGATTGCTATTTTTATTATTGGTTATGCTTTGGTTTACGCAGCTTATTTTCTGTTTACTTTTAATTATCCTGTTGAAAAACAAATTTCTGACACTGAATTCATACTATCTTCTTTTGCTGGCGGGCCAGATCCAACTATTGAAACATGCAACTCATTGAGATGCTTGGCAGAAGTTAATATCTATATGGCTGGCAACAAGGTTTTACGGCCAGTTGGCCAGTATATGCTGGGTGTATTAATGGTAATTCAACGCTCAGGCGGAGGTAACACTGCTTATTTCTTAGGCGAAGTTTCAGCTAGCGGCTGGTGGAATTATTTTCCTGTTGTCTTTGCATTAAAAGAATCAATTCCTTCACTAATTTTAATCGGCTTGGCATTTCTTTTAGGCAGTTGGAGTATTATAAAAAAACTCAAAATTCAAAATTCAAAATTCAAAATTTTTATGGACTATCTCGGTACTCATTTTGCCGAATTTTCAATGCTTGCTTTTGTAATTTTTTACTGGCTTTATAGTATTAAAAGTCCTTTAAATATCGGCATTCGCCATATTCTGCCGACAATGCCGTTTATTTATATTCTTTCTGCCGGCGCATTAAAAAAATGGGTAAACAGAGAAACTACTGAAAGTGAAAATCTTTGGAAGCGAATAACCAATGTTGTTCTTAATTTTATAAAATCTTCCTTTAAAAGCGTTGTTATTGCTGTTTTAATAATTTGGTATTTAATAGAAGTTTTGTTTGCCTTCCCTTATTATATTTCTTACTTTAACCAATTCGGCGGCAGTACTGAAAATGGCTATCAATACGTTGTTGATTCTAATTATGACTGGGGTCAGGATTTGAAACGGCTTAAAAAATTTACAGAAGAAAATTTAGCGCCAAACGAAAAAATAGCTGTTGATTATTT
>JAZGAA010000002.1:0-6940 GCA_036444215.1 Minisyncoccota bacterium | reverse complement strand
AATTATCAGCTTCTGCAATTAGGTTTTTCAGCAATTATAGTTAAATTTAAAGAGAGGGACGACTATTACAAGGCGTTTAATGACTACCGCCAGACAAAAAACGTTAGCACGATGGGAAAAATTATTTCGCTTGCCCTCATAGAATCATTGCATAAAAGGATTACTTATCTAAAAGGCGAGGAAATTATAACACTTTCGGAATACGCGAAAAAAATCAATAAAAAAGCTCCTGCTGTGTTTAACGCCGCTCGTCGCCAAACCATTCCAGCCTTTCGCGAAAAAGGCATTTGGAAGATAGGAGAGGGATTTAAATACAAAAAAGCAAAAGAAAAATAATACGTATTTAAATACGTATTAAAATACGTATTTATATTTATACTGAGTTTATCGAAGTATGAGCAGAAGAAAATTATCAAAAAGGAATATTCGCAAGCTTACTCGCGTTGGCGGTACGAGTTTGTGCGTTACTATTCCAAAAGAATACCTCAGCGAACTTAGTTGGCGTGAACGGCAGAAAGTGGTTGTATCCCGTCGCGGAAAGACAATTACAATTAAGGATTGGGAGAAGAAACAAAAAAAACATAAAAATGGTTAAAAAATATAATAAATTAATTCGGGATAGGATTTTGGAAATTATTAAGTTAGCTGGAGAGAAGCCACATTTTCGTACTTTAAATAAAAAAGAATATTTCAAAGAGATAAAGAAGAAAATATTAGAAGAAGCTAAAGAATTGACTGGGGCTAAAAACAAAAAGGAGATTATAAATGAAATTGTTGATGTTCAAGAGTTAATTGACGTTTTAGCTGCTGAACTTGGTTTAACAAAATTACAAATCCAAAAACTACAAAAAGAGAAAAATAAAAAACGAGGAGGATTCAAAAAACGATTATTTCTAATTAAAACAGAGAAATAAATGATTAATAAAAAATTAGGAGAATATAAAATATGATAAAAATACTTTTAGTCAGACACGGACAAGATGAAGATAATGCTGATGGAATACTAAACGGACATCGAGATATGAATCTGACAAAACTTGGGAGAGAACAGGCCTTAATTGTTGCAGAGAAATTAAAAGATGACGATATTGAAATAATACTTTCATCACCGCTGAAGCGAGCTCAGGAAACTGCAAATATCATTGCAGATAAGCTTGATATTACAAAAATACAAGTTGAAGAATTATTAAAAGAAAGAGATTTTGGCATACTTACGGGTAAATTATTTACCGATATACCTAAGCTTGCAAAGAAAATATTACCAATCGATAATGTAAATTATTTTATTGAAGTAGAGGGTGCAGAGGATTTTCCAGCGTTATACAAAAGAGCTCAATCTTTTTTAGAAAAAGTGACACAGGCGTATCAAAATAAAGTAGTAGTTGTTGTCACTCACGGGGACATTGGCAAAATAATTAGAGCAGCGTATCACAACTGGACATGGGAAGAAGGTCTTAAAACTCCCCGCTTTGAAAATACTGGAATATTACATCTTAAAGAAAAAGAAGATGTTGTAGAATAATATATTCTAATATCATTTAGCACATTGAGGTATCAAAGAAATAATCCACTACATCCAAAGTTAATAACCTGTTGACAAAATAGTAGGCAATTTATAAAAAACCCTTTATTAAAAAGGGTTTTTTATTTTGGGAAATGATTGTTTTTAATGCTTGACTGGGTAGGTCTGGTGGGGGAAAATGTATAGTGAGTGGGGAAGTGTGGATAAGTATGGGGATAAGTACCCAAAGTGGTGGATAACTTCCAATTAATTATGTTTATAGGTGAATTCAAACACAATTTAGATTCCAAGGGGAGGATTGCTGTTCCAGCGAAATTCAGAAGCAAATTAAGCGGTGGAGCGATTATTACGCGTGGTTTGGATCACTGTCTTTTCGTATTTGGCAATAAAGAGTGGGAAACACTGGCGCAGAAATTAGTTGCTTTGCCATTAGCCCAGGCAAACTCACGGGCATTTGTCCGTTTGATGCTGGCTGGCGCTATGGACGTTGAATTAGACAAGCAAGGAAGAATTTTAGTCCCGGATTATTTAAGAGAATACGCAGGATTAAAAAAACAAACAACTGTAGCCGGACTTTATAATAGAATTGAAATTTGGGATAGCGAATCATGGAAAGAATACAAAACAAAGACAGAAAGCGCTTCAGATGAGATAGCAGAGAAATTAAGTGAACTTGGTATATAAACAATGCACATTCCAGTTCTTTTAAACGAAACAATAGAAATTTTGAATCCGCAGCCGGGAGAATTCTTTATTGATGGAACAATCGGCAATGGGGGACACGCAGTTAAAATTTTTGAGAAGATTATGCCAAATGGTAGATTGCTGGGAGTAGATTTAGATAAGAATAATTTGGAAATCGCTAGAGAAAAAATTTTAACTGAAACTAAAAACCAAAAACTAAAAGCTAAAAACTTAATTTTGGTTCACGGTAATTACGCTGACTTGCCGGAAATCTTAAAAAAAGAAAAACTGGGCAAAGCCGATGGACTAATTCTTGATTTGGGATTTTCTTCAGAGCAGTTGGAGTCAGGAAAAGGTTTTAGTTTTCAGAAAGATGAATTATTGGATATGCGTTACAATACACGGACCATTGTGGACTATACGCGGACTAATACGGAAAAAAGTCAGCGTGAGTCCGCGTTAAGTCCGTATGAGTCCGTGTCTATGACGGCGGCGGAAGTGATAAATACTTTCAGCGAGAAAGATTTAGCGGATATTATTTATGAATATGGAGAAGAAAGATATTCGCGAAAGATTGCTAAAAAAATTATTGAACAAAGAAAAAGAAAATTAATAAAAACAACTTTTGATTTAGTTGAAATTATTAAAAAGTCAGTACCGAGAAGTTACGAAAGAGGACGTATTCACCCAGCCACAAGAACTTTCCAGGCATTGCGGATTTACGTTAATCATGAGTTGGAAAACTTGGAAAAATTATTAAAAAACTTAGATAAAATTTTAAAAGGTCGAGCAGTAATAATCTCTTTTCATTCTTTAGAAGACCGCTTGGTAAAAAACTGTTTTAAAGAGCTAAAAAAGGAGAAAAAAGCGGAAATTTTAACAAAAAAACCAATAAGAGCTACAAAGGAAGAGATTGAGCAAAATCCACGTTCCCGCTCTGCTAAAATGAGAGCCATATTAATAAAAGCACCAAATTCCAAGCACCAAATAACAAATAAGCACCAATGACCGAAATTTCAATAAGCAAAACCCATCGTGTTTAGCCTGCCAGCAGGCAGGAATTTCGGAAATTGGAATTTAGAATTTGTTTGTAATTTGGAATTTGTTATTTGAAATTTTTAGAAACATATGACCATTATCCAACCCAACAAAAATAGCAGTAAAATACATTTACTCATCTCAGTTTCAATGGTTATTTTGGTTATTTCGGCTGTCTGGGGTATTTTTCTTTATAATCAGGCAGTTGATTTGCGGCACGAATCTCAGCGGCAGGAAGTTTTTCTTCGTCAAACCGAGGTTGTTAACGCAGAATTAAAAAACAGATTTTATGAGATGACTGACGCTGAAATTTTTGAATCAGCAATTAACAGCCAGACATTAATTTTGGAAAAAAATCCCAAATACTTAAAATTAACACTAAATTGATGCTAATACATGAATTGGCGTTTTTTATTAATACTAATTTTCTTTGGAGGTTTGTATTCGCTCCTAATTTATAATATCTCTGAGCTCCAGCTGGAAAAATGGGAATATTATTCTTCCCAAGCCGAAGCCCAGCAGCGGGCAGACGGGGAATTAGAGCCAGTCAGGGGCAATATTTATTTTACAGATAAAAATAATAATTTAATCCCCGCGGTTTTAAATAAAGAATATTCCGTAATCTATGCGGTTCCCGTCGAAACGCAGACCAACGCGGACCTAACGCGGACTTACGCAGAAAATCTCTCGTCTATAGTCAACATCTCGGTTGAAGAATTGGAAAAAAAACTTAGCAAGCCTGACGACCTTTACGAATTATTGGTTCAGAAAGCCACCTCGGAACAGTTAAAAAAAATAAAAGAACTTGAGCTTGAAGGAATTTACACAAGAAATCAACTTTTTAGATTTTATCCTTTTGGAGATTTAGCTTCGCATATTTTAGGTTTTATAGCTCCAACAGCTGACAGCGATAAACTAGTCGGACGCTATGGAATTGAATTTTATTTTGACGAAGTATTGGTCGGGAAACCCGGCCAGGCAAAAGGCGATACATTAATAAAGCCCGAAGACGGTCAAGATTTAATTTTAACAATAGACAGAAATATTCAGGCCCAAGCCGAAGAAGTATTAAATAATCTTATTCAGAAATATAATGCCGTTGGCGGCACGGTAATTGTTCAGGAGCCGGCTACCGGAAAAATTTTAGCAATGGGAAATTCACCGAATTTTGACCCGAATAATTATTCAAGGTCTGAAATCGGAGATTTCCTTAATCCGGCAGTCCAATCGGTTTATGAACCGGGCTCAATTTTCAAGATATTCACAATGTCAGCCGGATTTGACAGCGGCAAAATCACTCCGGAAACCACTTATTATGACAGCGGTTCGGTTACTTTAAATAATCGGACAATAAAAAACTGGGATTTAAAAGCTTACGGCACCCAGACAATGGCTAATGTTATTGAACGCTCAATTAACACAGGCGCTGTTTTTGCAGAGCAACAAACAGGACATGATATCTTTTATAATTATTTAATTAAGTTTGGATTAAACGAACTGACCAGCATTAGTTTGCCTGGAGAGGTAAAAGGTAGTATTGAGAATTTAAAAAAAGGCCGCGATATAAATTTTGCTACCGCTTCTTTTGGCCACGGCGTTTCAGTGACGCCAATAGAATTAATTAACGCTATTTCTGCTGTTGCTAACGGCGGTGTTTTAATGAAGCCGTATATTTTATCTGACGATTCTCCAGAGGAAATTAGGCGGGTAATTTCAACTGATACTGCCAATACAATCGCAAAAATAATGGTTTCGGCAGTTAAGAAAAATTTTATTGCTGATATTCCCAATTATTCTGTTGCCGGAAAAACCGGAACCGCTTATGTTCCTGATTTTACAAAAGGCGGCTACACTGATGAAGTGATAAATACTTATATTGGTTTCGTCCCTGCTTTTACCATTTTGATAAAAATAGACAAACCAGCTGGCGCTCCTTTAGCTGGATTGACTGTAGTGCCGGCTTTTCAAGAACTGGCACAATTTATTATAAATTATTATAATATAGCACCGGATGAACTATAAATAAAATTCCAAGCACCAAGCATCAAATAACAAATAAGCACCAAATTCTAAATTCTAAACACGACGGGTTTTGGTCATTAGAATTTTGGTCATTGGAATTTATTTGTGATTTGTAATTTGGAATTTAATTTTTGATAATTTACAAAAATATCTATGCTAAACATTTTAAAATATACTCTCAAACAACTTACCAAGATAACCATCTGGCGTTATAAACCCGACGTAATCGCCATTACCGGTAGTGTTGGAAAAACCTCTGCCAAAGAGGCAATTTACGCTGTTTTATCCGCTTCAGGAAAACAGGTAAGAAAGTCAGGCGGGAACTTAAATAATGAACTGGGAGTGCCGCTGACAATTCTCGGGAATTGGCCTGAAGCAGAATTAAAATTAGTAAGCCGAGCTCAACCAGCAGGAGAAAAAAAATTAAGAAAGTTATTTTTCTGGCTGAAAGTAGTGGTATCCGCGATAATCCGCGTATTTAATCCCTGCCCGCCATCGCTGCGCTCAGGCGCTGGCAGGCGGGCGCGTAAATCCGGGTACCCGCAGGTACTGGTGTTAGAGTACGGCGCTGACAGACCGGGCGATATTAAAAAACTTTTGGAAATCTGCCAGCCCAAAATTGGAATAATTACTGCCATAGGAGAAATTCCTGTTCATATTGAATTTTACAGCGGTCCCGAAGCAGTAGTTAGAGAAAAATCAAAATTAGTTGAACAAATGTCCGTTAATGATTTTGCGGTTTTAAATTTTGATGATAAGACAGTGATGGAAATAAAAGAGAGAACCCGAGCCAAACTCATAACTTTCGGATTTAAAGAGGGCGCAGAAGTAAAAATAACCAGTTTTGAAAATTATTTTGAAGAAGGTTTGTTTGTTGGCGTTTGTTTTAAAATTGAACATAATGGCAATATTGTGCCGGTAAAAATACAAAATACCATTGGTCGGAGTTCGGCTTATGCCGCTGGTGTGGCAACTTGCATTGGATTGATTTATGAATTAAATTTAGTGGAGATTTGTGAGGCATTATCTTCTAATTACCGGCCGGCAAAACATAGAATGAATTTAATTTCCGGCATTAAGGATTGTTGGGTAATTGATGATAGTTATAATGCTTCGCCAATTTCAATGAAATCGGCCTTGGAGACGATTCAGGATTTAAAAACTAATAATAGAAAAATAGCAATCTTGGGAGATATGCTGGAATTAGGTGAATATTCGTCAGGAGCTCATAAATCAATTGGCAAGTTGGTTTCTGGAATTGTTGATTTTTTAATTACAGTTGGGCCTAATGGTAAAATTATTTCTGAATCCGCAGGTCTTAATGGTTTAGAAAAAGATAAAATTTTAAGTTTTGATAATGCCGATGAAGCAGTAAAAGCAGTCAGAGGTATTATTAATAAAAATGATATAATACTTGTAAAAGCTTCAAGAGGAATAGGTTTGGATAAGGTGGTTGAGGAGATAAAGGTAAACTCATAAATCTTTTCTCGCCAGCCGCTTCCACTCAGATAAATTATCCTCATTCGTCGTCAGAAGTAACGGAAAATATCGAACTCAACCTCGCTACGCTCGGGATTCAAACAGCGACATTTTCCTACTTCTTTCCTCCTCTTTCGGTAATTTATGACTTCGCTCCAACATGCTGGCTACAGAAAAGATTTATTCGTTTTTAAC
>JAZGAA010000001.1:0-4446 GCA_036444215.1 Minisyncoccota bacterium | reverse complement strand
CTACCGCTGACTTATTCAGAATTGACGATGATGGCAGCGGTGATACTTCTCCTTTTCTGATTGACCAGTATGGCAATGTCAGTGTTGGAAGTTTGCTGAATTTGGGCAGTTCCTCCACTGACCCTTCCGGTCAGAACGGTTCAATTTATTACAATACCACTGACAATGTTTTCCGTGGCTACAGCAGCAGCACTTGGTCGGATTTGGGCGGAGCAGACTCTGACTGGACAATTTCAGGAAATGATATGTATTCTGCAGTTTCAGGCAATATTGGGATTGGAACATCTACTCCTGCTACGCTTTTTACCGTAGCAACATCTACTAATATTTTTAATGTGACATCTGGCGGCAATGTCGGCATCGGGACGGTGAGTCCTTCTGCAAAACTTGATGTTAATGGAGACATATCAATAACCAAAGATGGAACCCAATTGATAACCACTTATGTTAACCGTGGCGAAGATTATTATGGGGGTTGGAGCGTAGGCATAAATTTAGACACTTGTAATGGTAACTCCTTTAGTTTCTTTACTTGTTCAGCCGATCAAAGTATGAATTGTAAAGACGCAGCTCGGAATTTCAGCGATTGTCCCGATCATAGTATTTGTAGACGAAGCGTTATATGTAAAAAAGCTGTTTCTTTTCTTGAACCTTAAAGAAAACTGAAAGAGCGTTTTCCAACTCAATCGTAAGGTCATTCGGCTGCTTCGCAGTCTCAGGATAAATTCGTCCTCCGCTTCGCGAAGGACTAGGACGATTCTGAACGAAGAGAAGAATCTCGGCCATAGATTTATGTTCACTTTGCTCCATAAGTCTAGGCCTCATTTAAAAGTGTACCCTTAGAGTAGATTGTAGGTGGTAGGACGTAGGTAGTGAGAAAAATGAATAAATTAAAGAAGAAAATTTTACCTATAATTAGAGCGGCACTGAAAGAAGATATAGGGCGGGGCGATATTACTACTAAGTTAATTATTCCGCAGAAAAACTTGTATTAGTAGAGCCGCAAAAGGTATATATGAAGAAATTTGGTCCAGCAACTGCATATTTAGGAGTTACCGGCTGGGAATATTAAATTACGAATCTTACGAAGTTCAACTTCGTAAATTTGGAAGTTGAGATTTTAGGTATTTGGGTATATAATTCCGGTATATGAATAATTTCACTTAGGTGCCTTGTTCCTAAGTCGGTTGCTAAAATATCTTAATGATTTATGATCTTACGATTCCCGACATCGTAAGATTTTTGTTTAAGGGTTGAAAAAATAAATTTTTAGAGGTAAAATTTTACTGGATATGAATAATTTCCATCGCTTTACTATTAAGGCCCAAGAGGCTTTGCAAAATGCCCAAGAATTGGCTGCCAAGGAAAATCATGGCGAACTTAAAGCCATCCATCTTTTGTCATCTTTGATTTCTGATGAGGGTTCTTTAATTCGACCTTTATTACTTAGAACTGGGGTTAATCTGGAAGTTTTAAGTCGCCGAATTCAAGAAATTTTAAATAAGCAGCCGAAGATTTTTTCCAGTGGTAATATAAGTCAACTTTATCTTTCCCAGGAATTGATGCAGATTTTGGATAAAGCGGCAAAAATTGCCGACCAGCAAAAAGATGAATTTATTTCCTGCGAACATCTTCTTTTGGCAATTTTGGAAACAAATTCACCGGCCCAAAAGGCCCTAGAAGAATTCGGGTTGCGCCGGGAAACAATTTTAAGAATTTTAGCCCATTTGCGCGGCTCAATAAGAATTACTGATGAGATGCCGGAAACAAAATTCCAGGTTTTGGAAAAATATGCCGTTAATTTAACCAGTCAGGCAAAAGACGGTAAACTTGACCCGGTTATCGGCCGGGATGAAGAACTCCGCCGCGTAATTCAGGTTTTAAGCCGCCGGACAAAAAATAATCCGGTTCTTATTGGCGAGTCGGGGGTCGGCAAGACCGCTATTGTAGAAGGTTTAGCCCAGCGGATTATTTCCGGTGATGTGCCTGAAATCCTCAAAGATAAAGAAATCGTGATGCTTGATTTAGGTTCTTTAATTGCCGGCACAAAATTCCGAGGTGAATTTGAAGACCGGCTTAAGGCATTTATTAAAGAGATTCAAAACTCCGCTGGCCGTTTAATATTATTTATTGATGAAATTCATATGATTGTTGGGGCCGGGGCGGCTGAAGGCGCTATTGACGCTTCTAATTTATTGAAGCCGGCTTTAGCCCGCGGCGAGCTTCACGCTGTTGGCGCTACCACTATCAGGGAATACCAGCGCCACATTGAAAAAGACGCTGCCTTAGAGCGGCGCTTCCAGCCGATTATGGTTGAAGAACCGAGCTTGGAAGACAGTATGGCGATTTTGCGCGGACTTAAAGAAAAATATGAAATTCACCACGGCATTCGGATTAACGACGAAGCAATTGTAGGAGCAGTTAATCTTTCAGCCCGCTATATTACCGACCGTTTTCTGCCGGACAAAGCCATTGATTTAATTGATGAGGCGGCTTCAGCCCGACGTTTGGAAACCGAAAGTTTACCAATAGAAATAGACAAGGTTCGGCGTGAAATTACCCGATTTGAAATTGAACGCTCTGCTCTGTTAAAAGAGAAAGATAATAAAGATAGTAAAGCTCGACTTAAAGAAGTAGAAAAAGAATTGGTTAAACTTAAAGAGAAAAACGATGAACTTTCGGCTCAATGGCATGCCGAGAAAATTTCTTTTGAACAGCTTCATCAATTGCGCCAAAAAATTGAAGATTTGCGCCGGCAGGCCGAAGTAGCCGAACGGGAAGGCAATTTAGGAAAAGTGGCTGAGATATTTTACGGCGCTTTACCAGCCGCGGAAAAAGAGTTCAAGATTTTTGAAAAAAAACACTTTCCTGTTCATCGGCATAAATCAGCATCAAATCGGCATAAACCAGCGTCCAAAAAAGAGGGATTTATTAAAGAAGCGGTTGATGAAGAAGATATTGCGGCCGTGGTTTCCCGCTGGACCGGCATTCCTATTTCCAAAATGTTGGAAACAGAAGTCCAGAAACTTTCCCGAATTGAAGAAATACTCTCCCAACGGGTAATTGGCCAGGAAGAGGCGATTAAGGCGGTGGCTAACGCTTTGCGCCGCAGCCGGGCCGGCTTAACTGACGAAGACAGACCCTTGGCTTCTTTTATGTTTTTGGGTCCTACTGGAGTGGGAAAAACCGAATTAACCCGCACTTTGGCGGAATTTATGTTCAATGACGAAAAATCATTAATCCGAATTGATATGTCCGAATATATGGAGCGGCATTCAACAGCCCGACTAATTGGTTCGCCGCCGGGCTATGTTGGTTATGAAGAGGGCGGACAACTGACCGAAACAATCCGCCATCGGCCGTACAGTTTGATTCTCTTTGATGAAATTGAAAAAGCTCATCCCGAAGTGTTTAATATCTTGCTTCAGGTTTTGGATAACGGTCGTTTGACCGACGGCAAAGGCAAGAAAGTCAATTTTAAGAACTGCATTATTATTTTGACCTCAAATGTCGGCAGCGAATATTTCCGGAAAATTTCTAAAATCGGCTTTGGGGAACCAATAGACGAGGATAAAACTTCCATGTTTAAAGAATTTAAGGAGCGGGTAAAAGTGGCTCTTCGTGAAACTTTCAGGCCCGAGTTCCTTAATCGTTTGGATGAAATTATAATTTTCAATCCTTTGTCCCGCAAGGAAATTAAAAAAATTGTTGACCTTCAACTGGAACTTCTTAAACAAAAGTTAGCCGAACGAAGCATTAAAATTACCGTTGATAGTTCTTTAAGGAGATATATTGCCGAGAACGGATTTGATGCTGAGTACGGAGCCCGGCCGATAAAACGGTTGATTCAAAAAGTGATTCTTGATGAGTTAGCCGGCCGGATAATTAAAGGAGAATTCAAAAATGTCAAAAAAGCTAAACTTAGTTTTCAAAAGTCCGGCCTTACGATTAGCACTTAAATCGGCAGTTTTTGCCGGTTTGTTAATTTGGCAATTAAGCATCAAACCGGCTGGTTTTTTTCCGGTTTCATTATTTCTCTTGGTTAGTTTTTATTTTTATTGGCGACCCGTTTCTTTTGGTCGCCAATTTTTAAATTCGTTTTTAGTTCTTTTAATTATTTCATTTTTAGCATTAAAATTTTTAAGTTTCGGGATTTTCGGTATAGCATCAATTTTAGGATTAGCAATTTTGTTTTATTGGCTTTTAGGGGTTAAAAATTTAACTTTTGCCAATCGTTCGGCTGTTTATTATTTATTGAATAGTTTTTTATTATTTTTGATTTTCCTGTTTTTTTTCTTAATTGATAAATCACAGTTTTTTCTGATTAAATACTTATCAGCCGGCTTGGGTATCATTTTCCTTTCCCGGGAATTTTTATTCTTCTTTGTCCCGGATTTCCCCAAAAGAAGAACTTTAATAGCGGCTGGATTTTCTTTTTTAATACTT